>CAYVPZ010000130.1:0-9501 GCA_964453955.1 uncultured Solibacteraceae bacterium
CGTCGGGATCGTTGAATAACAGCGAGTCGCAAAGCCAGTTCCGGTCGCAATCGAACCCGGGTTGACCGCGATAGTGATTCCACCAGTAACACCAGAGGCGATCGATATTGGCGTGGTGGGCGTAAAAAACGGGATCCGCGGCGGCAGTGTTGGTCGGCCCGAGAAATCCTCCAACGTACTTGTGCACGAATGAATGGGGGCCACTGTTGGCCTCGGGCCCGATGGCCGTTGGGTCCTTGGGGGACCTGCCCACAAACTCGTAGAAATCCCTGCTGGTCAGCCACGCGCGCAGCGCACAATCGTTCACCACGTGATCCAGCGTCGAGTGGCACCGCTGAACGCCAGGCTTGAGCGGACTTGCCGCGCCCCCCCACTGGCGGTACGGCGAGGGTATTTCGGCAAGGTTGTCCCAGTCCCAGACGGCCAGCCGAAAGTCGTCTCTGCTCTTGCCGAGTATCTTGCGCAGCAGCTTCTCGTGGAAATAGATGAAACCCCGGTGCCAGGGCAGGAACTTCCAATTCGAGTGGACGTCGGCGGCGTTCGCGCAAAACTGATTGTGCCACGCGACTTGGAACGCCAGTCCCATTGTGTCGGCCGGGTCCCTGGTGGAACGGCACGTCATTTCGTCATACGCACGCTTGATATCCTTCGCATACTGTGCCGCCCGTTTCGGGTGTCGCTTCAGATCCGACCACAACGGCCGTTTGATCAATTGCGGCTCGTGAAAATGAAAACTGGTGTTCGGCTGAGCAGCCAAATCAGGCCGTGGGATCTTGAGGAACGTGGCGTTGCAGCCCACGGAATTGGCTGGCTGCGGCTGGCAAAAACTGTCGGCGCGGAGGAGGAGAGCAGAGGCGCTCGCCGCCGCTCCCACAATGAACTGGCGCCTCGATGCGGAGTTCACACAGCGCCTCCGATGGCTTTGTACAATGCTGGCTCTTCGCCTGCCACGGGGCATGGCCCCCCTCCATAGTGTGCGCTCAGAGCTCGGATGGCGTTGATAATAGTCTGCGGGGTGGTGCTCAGGATCGTGCCCGTTGCGTCCACACCCCCGTAGACAGCAGCGAGCCCCACGTCGATCGGCGCGGTGACGGTATTGTCCAGCGTGGCAAGAAGCGCTCCGAGGTCGGCCAGAAACGTCGCGGCATCCTTACTCTTTTTCTCCTGCAAGGTACGTCTGAAATTCGAGTCGGTGCACAGGAACATGTACAGAGGGAAGGCCTGTTGTTTGGTTAGTGCCACTTCACGTTCTCCTTCTTTGAAGTCAACCCCGCCATGAGCGCAGGTTGTTTGATGATGCCTGATATATGCGAGCTGTTCTGCGGCGATTCCACCTTGTCCGCAACCCAGCTCACGAAACCCAAAGCGTTTTTTCGGCTTCCAGCCACCGTCGGCCGGGCCTTCCATCGAGCATCGAAAGCAGCTCCCCGGCGGTGCCCACCTCTCTGGCCGCGAACGCGGTGCGGAAGAGGGGCGCGGGGGGCCTACCTTGGCTGCGAGAGCTCAGCGGCGCGCGGAAGCAGCGCGAAGGCGCCCGCTGCTGCTTTCGCAGCGGACTGGCGCGCCTCGAACTGATGCTCATACCACGCTGCCTTTGATAGCGTCGTACACTTGTTGTTCCTCGTTCACCGGGGCGGCCGCCGGGCATGGCCCCCCTCCGTAGCGTGTGCTCAGAGCTGGGATGGCATTGATAATAGTCTGCGGGTCCGTGTTCAGGACCGTGTTACCCGTTGCGTCCACACCCCCGTAGACAGCCGCGAGCCCCGGGTCAATCGGTGCGGTGATGGTAGTGTCCATCGCGCCATGAAGCGTTTGGAGGTCGGTCAGGAACGTCGCGGCGTCCGGACTCGCCTTCGCCTGCAAGCGACGTCTGAAAGGCGAATCGGTGCAAAGCAGCACGTACAGAGGGATGGCCTGTTGTTTGGTGAGTGGCACTTCATTCTCCTTCGGTGAAGTCAACCCCGCCACGAGCGCAGGGTGTTGACGATGCCTGAAATATGTGAGCTATTCTGCGGCGATTGCACGTTGTCCGCAGCCCAGCTCACGAAACCCAAAGCGTTTTTTTCGGCTTCCAGCCACCAGCGGCCGGGACTCCGATCGAGCATCGAAAACAGCTCCGCGGCAGTGCCCGCGTCTCTGGCCGCGAGCGCCGCGCGGAGGAGGTGCTCCGGCCAGATGTGCACCGTGGAAGATGCGGGCGGCGCGGCCGGCACAAGCGCTCGCCGGGAATTGCCGGTGGCGATGGCGATCTCCGCGTCCAGCCGGCGCCTCCAGTATTGATAGACCGGTAAGGAGGGCACTGAATCCGAGCACGGCTGGCTTACGGCAAAACGGCCGCCATGCAGGCACAGTTGCCAGCGAGCGCTCTGCGTTGGGCGCGCCCGCACCTGCTCGGACGCCGCCTGCATCCGCATCTCCAGCCCGGGCGCGGCGGCCAGGAGGTCGTCGCAGACCTGCAGCGCTCGCTCGGGATCGTTCACTTTGAGGTATGCCTCCGCCAGAAGCCGCTGCTTCGTCGCCTGCGCGGACAGAGGCCGGCCGGTGCGGCGGTCGAAATCGATTCCCATGAGAAGGATCCGCTCAACCTCCTTCCACTGCCCCCGCTCCGCTCCAAAGCACGCTTCGAGCGCGTACGACTTGCTTTGGAACTCCGGGCTTCCGGCGGTACGCATGCGCTCGATGGCATCCCGAACTCCTTTGAAATCGCTGCGCGCAAACGCGATTGCCATGCCGATCTGGTCGGTCCAGTCCGAGGGATCCAGGCGACGGCCGCGATTCCAGTCCCGTTCGGCATCGTCGAGCCGCCCGTCCTCCAGATAATGGATGGCGCGCCCCATGACGAACGAGTACTTTGTGGGCGCCCGAGCAATCGCCGCATTGAGAAGCTCCAGTGCCTCCTCGCGCCTGCCCAGGCGGCTCACCGCTCCCGCTTTGTAGAATCGCGCCCGGGCGTCGCCTGGATATTCCAGCAGGTTGCGCGAGAATACCTGCGCAGCTTCCTCGTTATCGCCTGCGTCCAGCGCGAAAAGCCCGCGAATCAGCAGAGATTCCCGATCGGTCAGGTTTCGTTGCCGCAGGATTTGCGCGGCTCGCCCCCATTCCTGGTAGGCATCATCGGGCCTGGACAACGCCATAAGAATGTCCGCCAGACGGGCGTGCGCGAGTGCAAAGTCCTGATCCAGCGTGATCGCTGTCCGCAGGTGGAGCTCCGCGGCGTCCGCCTGATTGCGTGTCCACGCCTCATCGGCGCTGGTGAATTCTCTCAGCGCTTCCCAGGATGAGGTGGTGAGGTCCTCTGCCGGTCGTGATCGGCTCTCCACGTCGGACTGTGATTCGCCCGCGGCGCGGCGAATCCAGGACGAGACTTCTGTGATGGCGTCGGGAAGGTCGCTGTCGGTCCGGAAGCTAATATCCCTGGACCACGCTTGTTGGGCACGCTCCGGACTGTCGCCCAGCAACTCCAGGCGAACCTCAAGGTGCCGCTCGTCCCCCACCAGGGCATAGTTCTCGAAGCAGATGAACGAAGCACCCGTGCGGAGGGCGATCTCACGGGCGAGCTTGGGCTGAAGTGTCTGGGGCAGCGACGGCGCCGCACGGTTTTCGGTGGCGTGACGCCAGGCGCTTGCGATGTCCTGCTTTGCGACTACGCCCACGTGCGCGGACTGCGCCAGCTCGCGCGCGAGCAGTACATCGGCCGCTTTCGCGCTCAGGGCGGTTTGCGGGTCCGATGATGAACTGCTCACGGGCGTCAACATCACTACGGGCGCCTCCGGTACGCTCCTGTTCATAAAGCGCAGCCAGACCAGAGAAACGGCCACCGGCGCCGCCGCTGCGCCGGCCAGTAACATGCGTCGTCGCGTGATCCGGGGTGCGCGGAACAACGGCGTGCGCGACAGCGCGCGCACCAGTTCGCCCGCCGATTGAGGACGCGCGGGCGGCTCCCGCGACAGCGCTCGCGCCAGCACACCGTCCCAGTGCCGCGGCGCCCCAGAGGCAACCGTACTGAGCCGGGCGGGGGCGGTGGTAAGCCGCGCCACCAGAGCTTGTGGCACGTTGTGGGCGGGCCATGGCCGCCGGCCCGACGCCATTTCATAAATGATCAGTGCCAGTGCGAACACGTCCGTCGCCGGGGTCGCCGGCAGGCCGGCAAACTGCTCCGGGGCCATGTAATCGGGTGAGCCGACGATCTGACCGGCCATGGTGAGCCCCGCATCTTCGCCCTCCCGCTCGAACGCACGAGCCAGACCGAAATCAGTGATCACAACCCGCTCGCCGCCGCTTGACTCCGGAACCAGCATAATGTTGCCGGGCTTCAGGTCGCGATGAACGACGCCGACGTGATGCGCGGCGTCCATCCCGTCGGCGATCGCCGAGGCGATGCGAAGCACCTCCGCCGTTCCCAGGCCGGGGCAAGCGGACAGCCGCCGCGCCAGCGTGTCTCCCGACAGCAATTCCATGGTGAAGAACACCAGCGGCTCGCCGCCATTGGCGTCGTGGGTGAACAAATCGAAGATATGGCAGACCGCCCGGTGCGAGACCCGCCGCGCCAGCCGAATCTCGTCCCGGAAGCGCGCCAGCATCGTCGCGTCGCTACGCCACCGCGCGCGCACGATTTTCAGCGCCACGGGTTCTCCCAGAGTCAGGTCATCGGCGCGATATACTTCGCCCATGCCGCCGCTTCCGAGCAGCCCGGTTATTCGAAATCGCTGGCAAAGCAATTCGTTCAGACGCAACTCAGCAGTACGTGGCGGCGCCTGTAGTAGCGGGGTTTCCAGAAAACTACCCAGGGAATCGAAATGCCGAAGCATGGTCAGCACGGTGGCCGCGAGTTCGGTGTCGGATTCGCAACGGCTGCGAACATAACTGGCGCGGTCCTCTGGTGGAAGCTCCAGAGCATCGCAGAAGATCTGGTTAGCCGCCTCGAAATGGTCAGCAGGCGCTTGCTGTTCCATCAATCGCTCCCCTGAGCCTTACGCGCGCCGCCTGCCATTCTCGGCGCGCCGTCCGCGCCGAGATTCCCAATATGTCCGCCGATTCATCCATCGTGTAGCCGCCAAACCAGTGCAGTTCGACGAGCTTTTCCTGCCGCGGCGAGGATTTTCCAAGCTTCTTCAACGCCGTGTCCACAGCAAGAATCCGATCAGCGTCCCTGCCCAGACCGACAATCTCGTCCGCCTCATCAACCCGAGACAGTTCGCCGCCGCGCTTGTTTGCCCGCCTGGCCCGAGCCCGGTCCACGAGGATCCGCCGCATGACGCGCGCGGCCAGAGCGAGAAAATGGCCGCGGTCGGAGATTTCGAGCGGCTGGGAGCGGCTGAAACGAAGATAGGCCTCGTGCACCAGAGCGGTCGGACCCAGCGTCTGGTTCAGCCGCTCAGTGCGAACGCATTGCAGGGCGATTCGGTGCAGCGTCCGATACAGAGCTTCGAAGACCGCCCTTTCGGCCGTGCGATTACCGCCCTGCCACTCCCTTATTAGTCGCGTGATTTCGGCCTGCGGCTCCATGGGTCATCAGCCTGTGCACGATTTGCACGATTATAACCCAGGAATCCCCGCGTTGCGGCGGAACTGCCTGACACCGCCAGAGGCCTCGTGTCCTATTTTCCGCTGATTTCCGCTTACCGCGGCGAGCGGCGGTGTGGAGCATTGCCCTGACCGCTATCCGGATTGAGGCTGCCAGGGTCAATGATCCACGCTGTCCTCTGCCCAGCACTTTGCGGCTGGACCAACTTGCGCGCCCCTACTTCAGCAGCCCCAGCTTGTCCAGCGGCCAGTAAACAAACACGGCCTTTCCATAGATATAGTGGCGCGGCACGGTCCCCCACGCCCGGCTGTCGTTGGACGAGCTGCGATGATCCCCAAGCACGAAATACTCATCCGGCTGCACCACCATCGGCGCCATCGACTGCTGATCGTGATACTCCTGCGGAACGTACGCCTCCTCCAGCGCCGCGCCGTTGACCATCACCGTCCCGCGGTCAATCGCCACGCGGTCGCCCGGAATCGCGATCACCCGCTTTATGTATGACTTGCTGGGATCCCTCGGGTACCAGAACACCACCATGTCGCCGCGCTCGATGGACCCCAGCGAATGGTAGATGAACTTGTTGATGAAGATGCGCTCCTGGTCCATCAGCGCGGGCATCATGCTGGTGCCCTCCACCTTCACCGGCTGATACAGGAACAGGATCACCATCACCGCAATCACCACCGACAGCGTCAGGTCGCGCATCCAGTGGAGCACGGCGCGCAGCAGTGGCGCAGACCGGACAGCGGGTTCAACAACGGGGGTCACTTCAGCGGAAGCCATTGCAGAGTGAGGAACGCCTTCCATTACATCATGATGCATCTCACCCCGGCAACGGTTACAGTCAGTCTGACGCGCCCGGCATAGAATGGTCAGTGTGGTGTAACGGCGGGCTTACCCGCGGCGCTCGTTTCAGTCTCGTCCTCTGCCTGTGCCTCTCCTTCGCGGCCCGCGCGCAAACTTCCACCTTTGCCTGGAAGAACGTCAACATACAAGGCATGGGGTACGTCACCGGCCTGGTGATTCACCCGCTCCCTCCGCACGACATCTACATCCGCACCGACGTGGGCGGCGCTTACCGCTATGACCGCGCCGCAGCGCGCTGGCTCCCGCTCCTGGATCGCTTCGGCACGGCCGATTCGGCCTTCGGCGTGGAGAGCATCGCCGTCGATCCCAACGACCCGAACACCGTCTACGCCGCGGTCGCCATGACCCGCGTCTACACGGCCACCGGCGGCGGCTACTACAACGAAACCACCTGGGGCGAGGTGCTGGTGTCCCATTCGCGCGGCGTCTGGTGGACCCACACCGGAATGCCGCCCGGATTCGTCTACATGGGACCGAACGACGATTATCGCGGCGCCACCGGGGAGCGCCTGGCCGTGGACCCGGTGCGGCCCGGCGTGGTTTACTTCGCCTCGCGCCTGAACGGCCTGTGGCGGCTCAATGCGGGCGGCTGGACGGAACTGGGCGGCGGCATGCCGCAATCCACCACCAGCCCAGGCCTCACCTTCGTGCTCGCCAGCGCCACCACGCTGTACACCGGAGTGTACGGTTCAGGTGTATGGGCCAGCACGGATGGCGGCGCAACGTGGAAGTCCCTCGGCGGGCCGGCCAATCCCGTGCGTGCCGCGCTTGCTCCGGATGGAACGCTGGTGGTCACCTGTGGCGGGGACGAAGGGGCCACCACCGGAAGCGTGGGCCGGTACCGCAACGGCTCGTGGCAGGACATCACGCCGCTCGGCCTGGTCGCGTCCTGGTCGGGCGTCTCGTTCGATCCCACCGGGGCCCGCCTGGCCGTGGCCGAAAACAGCGGGAAGAACGTGTTCTACTCCACCGACGCGGGCGATTCCTGGCGGCAGGCGCAGGCGGCGAACATCTCCGCGCAGCCTCCTTATTTCCCGCCCCCCACCTCGGCCAACTACTTCGCGCAACCGGGCGATTGTTGCAACGCGGCGCTGGCCATCGACCCGGCCGTGCCCACCCGGCTCTTCCAGACCAGCGGATATGGCGTGCTGGCCACCGAAGACTTCACCGCGGCATCCCCGCTGTGGACCTGGCGGATGCAGAACCTCGAAGAGCTGGTGATTGAGGACCTGCGGGTTCCTCCCCTCGCCGGGGGCGCGGATCTGTTCAGCGCCGCGGCCGACATGATCGGTTTCCGCCACGCCTCGCGCGACACCGTTCCCGCCGCCACGCTCGGCCCCATCAACTACGTTGCCCAGGGAACCAGCCTCGCTTATTGCGCGTCGCAGCCTCGGTACATGGCCTGGGTCGGCTGGGACGAAGCGGTGGGATGGCAGGCGGGGATGACCGGCTATTCCTCCGACAACGGCAACACCTGGACGCCGTTCGCCAACACATCGCCCGGTTCGGCGGGCAAGATCGCCATGTCGGCCACCGATCCCAACCGGCTGGTCTGGGCGCCCACCCACTCGGCCACGCCCCAGTACAGCGCGGACGGGGGGCACACCTGGCAACCCTGCCTGCTGAACGGCAATCCCCTTCCCGGATCCTGGCAGCTCTCCAACGAGTGGTGGAACGGCAACGTCCTGGCGGCCGACCGCGCTGACGGCGACCGATTCTACCTCTACAACAACGGCCTGTTCTACTTCAGCATGGACGGCGGCGCCACCTGGCAGGCGGGTGCTGCCACATGGCCCACCGCGCTGCCAGTGCCATACACCATCCTCGTCAACATCGCGCCCAACCCGGCGCAGGCGGGCGACGTGTGGGTGAGCATGGCGCCCAACCAGAATCAGCCCGGGAATCTTCGTTTTCCTCTCTTCCACAGCGCGGACGGTGGCCAGACCTTTTCGGCCGTCGCTTCCGTGGACAGCGCCAACTTCGTCGCGTTCGGAAAAGGCCTCGACGCCGCTCATCCGGCCATCTACATCCACGGCAGAAACGGCGGCGCAACCACCGATGCCGTCTACCGTTCGCTCGATCTCGGCGCTTCCTGGACGCCCGTCAGCGACCCCGTCCAGCAGCAGTTCGGCAGCGTCTCCGCGCTCGAAGCCGACATGCGCCAGGCCGACCTTGTCTATGTGGGCACCGCCGGACGCGGCATTCTCTACGGCTATGGACCGGCATCGAACCTGACCCCGCGGTCATTCACCGCGCAGGGCGTCATCAGCGCGGCCAGCTATCAGGGCGGGGGCGTGGCGCCGGGCGAGATCGTGACGGTTTTCGGCCCCGGTCTGGGACCGCCCGCGCTCGCCAATACCGCGCTCGATGAAACGGGTTCGCTGAGCACCCTGTTGCAGGGCGCGCAGTTGTTTTTCGATGGCGAGCCCGCGCCGCTGATTTTCGCGGCGGCGGGCCAGCTCGGCGCGATTATTCCTTATGCGGCGGCGGGCAACGCCTCCACCAGCGTGCAGGCTTCGTACCTCGGCGTGCTCTCCCTTCCCGCGATATTCCCGGTGGCGCCGTCGATGCCGGGCATTTTCACGTTGTCGTCGCAGGGCTCGGGCGCGGGCGCGATTCTGAATCAGGATGACACGGTGAACTCGCCGTCCAATCCCGCCGCGCGCGGAGACTACATCATGATCTTCGCAACGGGCGAAGGACAAACCTCGCCCGCGGGCGTGGACGGCTTGATCACCGGCAGCGCGCCGCCCATGCCCATCCTGCCGGTAACCGTGCAGATCGACAACCTCGACGCCACCGTGGGGTTCGCCGGAGAAGCGCCCGGAATGGCCGCGGGCATGCTGCAGGTGAACGCGCAAATCCCCGCCGGCGCAAATCCCGGACCCGCGGTTCCCGTGGTGATTAAAGCAGGAGTGGTCGCGTCGCAGCCAGGTGTGACCGTCGCCGTGAAGTAATCCGCGCCTCCCCACGAACGGTTCACCAAAATCCGCCACCCATTTTCGCCCTGCTTCCAATCACTTACAGCCCCAGCCCGCCGCCACCCCGCAATCTCTCTGCTACGTTCCAGGCAAGAGTCCGTTGCTCAGTCGTCGGAGGGGCGGATC
>CAYVPZ010000131.1:0-9493 GCA_964453955.1 uncultured Solibacteraceae bacterium
CCCGAAGATCAATTCCGCCCGACTCCGTCTGATCCACCTCCGTGTACGCGAACGACTCGGTTTGTCCGTTGTTCCAGCCGAAGCGCGCATAGCCCCGCAGCGTGCTGGTCAGCTCCTGCTCCACATTCGCGCCAAACCCGTATTTGATGCGGCCCTGCTGCCGGGTTGCCGTTATATCCGGCACGGGAATCTGGCCGCTCAGGTATTCGTCGATGGCCTCGCGATAGCTCCCCATGTTCGCGTGGTTCACGAAGGCCAGCGGCCGGAACACGGTGAGGCGTTTCGGCAACAGGCTCCGCCGCAGCTCCAGCTCGTAGTTCTCGGCGCGCGCGCGAAAGATGTCGGCGTCCAGATGAATGCCGTTGGCGATTTTGGGCATCAGCATCTCGCCGTAGCGAAAAGCCCACGTGCGGTCGTTGTACTCGAGCACCAGCCCGTAGGTGTAGCCGCGCGTGTCCGCGGCGTAGTCGTAGGCGCCGCTGTTGTCGATGGCCCAGTTCATGAACTGCAGGTGGCTGTCGCTGCCGATGGAGTTCACGTCGAACCAGTCCACCGCGCTCATCTTGCCCAGACGGATATCGAGGCGGCGGACGGGCACGGTCCCGGCAAGCTGCAGCGGCCCCACCTCCGCCTCGGTGGTCTCGGCGCTGAGCGGAATCATCTGATGCAAGAACACGCGTGCGATGTACGGCGCCTTGCTGAGAGTGGGATTCCTCACCACGTCCAGGTTAGGAAAACCGGCAATGCCCAGCGCGTCGCCGATGCCGTTCCCGCCGGTCTCTTCCACGTCCAGAAAAAAATCAGTGGTGCCGGTGAGGCGAAACCCGGTATAGAGGGTGATCACGCGCGAGCTGGCGTCCTGGCCATCCGCTGAGAGGCTGTTCGGCCCGCTATAGGGCGAATCGAACGTGGGATGGCCCTGGGTGATGAAGTTGGCCTGTCCGGAGAGCCAGATGCGGTCCTGCCAATCCTGCCCGAGGGCCGGGAAATATGACAAACTGATGAATAAAAAGAAGATAGCGGCGGTTCTCGACAAGCTCCTATCTTGCGATAATGGCCGGGTTGACCGCAATCCTGAAACTCACCCTGGCCCTGCTCGCGGGCGCGCTGCTCTTCGCGCAACCCCCCGCGCACCTCTACGTCGAGCCCTTCCCCGGCCCGCTGCACGATGAGCTGATGGACGCGCTGAAGAAGGAGCCGGGGCTCGTCCTGGTCAACGCGCCGGAGGGCGCGGACTGGACGCTGGCGGGTTCGGGCCAGATCTGGGTGAAGGGCCATTTGGGCTCCAACCCGCGCGTTCGCTATTTGAACAGCGACGCGCAGCCCGTGTATGCGGGCTATCTTTCCGTGGAACTGAAGAACCCCCGGCAGGAGACCGTATGGTCGTGGCTGGCCACGCCGCGCCGCTTCGACCGGCACGATGTGCGCAAAAACCTCGCCGAGCAGGTCGCGGAAAAACTCATGGAGGCTCTCGCGGTGCACCCCGGGGCAGCGGCGCCGGCGGCCGTCGCGGCGCACGCGGGCGAAAAGCTCACCGGCGCGGGCGCCACGTTTCCTTATCCGCTCTATCAGAAGTGGTTTGCCGCCTTTGCCGGGAAGTCCCCGGGCGTCACCATCACCTATTCGGCGGTGGGATCGGGCGCGGGGATTGAGGCGCTGCGCAAGGGCGAAGTCGATTTTGCCGGCTCCGATATCCCGCTCTCGGACGTCGAGCTTGCCGCGCTGCCGGGCCGCGTCCGGCACATCCCCACGGCCATTGGCGGCGTGGTGCCCATCTATCACGTCGACGGCCTGACCCGCGACCTTCGCTTTACCCCGGAAGCGCTGGCCGGCATCTGGATGGGGCGCATCCGCCGCTGGGACGATCCGCTGTTGAGAGCGGCCAATCGCGGCGTGGCTCTTCCGGCGCGCGAAATCGTGGTGGCGCACCGTGCCGACTCGAGCGGCACCACTTTCATCTGGACCGATTATTTGTCGAGTGTCAGCGCCGCCTGGAAGTTCGGTCCGGGACGCGGCGCGGTGGTCGCGTGGCCGGTGGGAATCGCCGCCAGCGGCAACGAGGGCGTGGCCGAACTCGTGCAGAAAACGCCCGATTCCATCGGCTACGTGGAGTTCATCTACGCGCTGCAGCACGAGGTGAGTTACGGCGCGGTGCGCAATCGCGCGGGCCGCTTCGTCGAGGCCGATCTGGCCACGCTGGCGAACGCCGCCGAAAGCGCGTTTTCCTCGCAATCGGGCGACCTGCGCCTTCCCATTGTGAACGCGCCGGGCGCGCAGGCCTGGCCCATCGCCTCGTTCACATACCTGCTGGCGCCCGAGAAGCTGGCCAGCGCCGGCAAGCAGCAGACGCTGGCGGAATTCCTGCGCTGGATGCTGACCACCGGCCAGAAGGAATGCGCGTCGCTCGGCTATGTCGCGCTGCCGCCGAAGATCGCCGAGCGGGCGCTCCAGCTCACAGGCCCGTAGGTATATTCACAGGGTTCGCGGCCGCGCCGGCGTCGGCTCCTTCACCGGCTGGTTTCGCCGGCGGCGGCCCGTTGCCGAACCATCCGGGTTGGAAGAAGAAGCGCGGCAGCAGAACTCCCGAAACAAAACCGAGCGTGGAGAAATACAGAAGCAGGCCGCCCGCAAAACTGCTGTTGCCAGGGCCACAGCACTGCAGGCTCGCGGTTAGTTGCTGTGCGAGCTTTTGGAACTCGGTGTAAATATCCATGTATTTCACGACGAGAGCGCCGGTTAGCACCTTATTAAGGGTACTGGCCGCCGAGACCAGCAGATCGTTTTGGGAAGCGGCTCCGCTATTTCCAGCGGTCCCACCGGCGTTTCCCGAAGCTCCGCCCGTAGTTCCGGCGGTCCCCCCAGCCGGCGGGCTCTTGGATTTGGAGCCCCCGGTGGCGTGCAGGGGCACACCAAAAAGCAGCCCCACGAATCCTCCACCCAGCAGGCAGAACCCGGCCCACAGCACCGCAACCGGCCAGTACGCCGTAGCTACCACGGTGGTGGCAAGCCCCAGCACGACGAAAACCACCGCGTTGAACCCGATGGCGCCGCGGACGCGGTCGGGAGGAGGGGCCGTGGGGCCGGCCCCGAACGCGTTCGTAAAGAACGACAACCACGCGGTTACGATGGTGATCGCTCCCGCCAGCAGCGCCGCGGTCACTTCCAGAGGTCGAAGGCCGTGAGACTGCATCACGCCAAACGCCGCCAGCATGGCGCAAACGATCACCGCGCCGCCGACAAGGATCGCCAAAACGACTCCCAGAATCTTCCAGCGTGTAGTCATTCGAGCGAATATAGCACGGGATGAGGCGGCTATCCACGAAAACGCGCGCTCACTGGCCCCTGACTTCTTCCCCAAAAGTGATGGTGGAATCCACCCGGAATACCTTCACGCTGGCGCCCGCCGGGCGCAACATTTCGAGAACGATGGCGTCGCCCCGGGTGGTCAGGGAGAAGTGCGAGTTACCGCCGCGGGCCACGGGAAACTGCCGCGACCCGAAAGGCGCCACCAATTCCTGGATCGTCTCCGAACAAACCGGCGTGAGGTCGGCCGCCGGGTGGTCGCGGTGCGGAACCGAGTACAACACGCCGAACGAATAGCACCCCCACACCCGCGCCGGGCTCTCGGACGTGTTGATGAGCGCGATCACCCCATCGTCGCCGTCGCTCACGTCGCCGGAAAACCAGGGGTTTCGGGTGGGCCACGCCACGTCGCGAGCGGTGCTGTGCAGCTCGTTCGAAGCCAGGCACTCGGTGGCGCCGCTCACCGCCAGAACCGGCGAGAGCTGCGGCGACGGAACCTTCTCCCGCACCCGCACCCACGCGCCGCTGGTCTCCTCCGTCAGTTGCAGCTTGAATTGGGCGCGCTCGCCCGCGCTCAGATGCACCTCGATTCCGCTGGTTCCGGTGAGCGCAGCCAAAGCCCCGCTGCTCTTGTGCGCTTCCACTTCCGCCGTAACTTCCCGGTTCCCCAGGTTCTTCAACTCCACCGCCGACCAGCACGACGAGTTGTAGGCGAGCCAGGGAACGATACTCTCCACCACGCGGCCTTCCGGTGCTTTGTAGCGGGGAGCGGTCTGCGCCAGGCCAGTGCCAGCCGGGAGCAGGCAGACCAGCAGGCAGGAAAACGTCCTCACGCCCATATCTTCGGCGGCCCGCGTGAATCAGAATAGAGAGAAGAGACAAATGCGACTTTGCTTCCTGTACTCCCTTTTCTCCGTTTACTCCCTTTGCTCCCTCTATTCCCCCAGCCTTCTGGCCCAGCCACCGCGTCCGCCGGCGGTCATCCCCGGCACCATTGAAGCGGAGGACTACGACTCCAGCGGGAATGGAGCCGAAGGACACGCCGCCAAAGGGCCATGGGTCCCCACTGCCGTGCCCATCCAGGGAGGGGGTTCGGCTGAGCCCGTGGAACCAGGGGACTGGCTCGGCTACACGGTTAGCGTCCAGAGCGCCGGCATGTACACCTTCAACGTTCGTGTGGCCCACCAGACCGGCCCCGACCCCGAGATCCGCATCCTCTGCGACGGCATCGACGTCACCGGCTCCATGACCGTCCCCTACACCGGCGGACCGGAACACTGGGTCACCCTTAGCCGGCCGGGCGTCATGCTGGCGGCCGGCCAGCACGTACTGAAACTCGAATTCGGTGGCGGCAGCGGCTTCTACCTGGACTGGATTCGGGGCACGCCGGGCAGCCTCCCGCAGCCGGGGCCGAAGCCGGACGCGGCACAGTGGGAGCTGGTTTGGGGCGACGAGTTCAAATACGCCGGCAAACCCGACCCCACGAAGTGGGGCTACGACACGGGCGGCAACGGCTGGGGCAACAACGAACTGGAGTACTACACGGACCGTCCCGAGAATGCCCGCGTGCAAGATGGCCGGCTGATCATCGAGGCGCGGCGCGAAGAGTACAAAGGCCGGCACTACACCTCGGCGCGGCTGGTGACGCACGGTAAGAGGGAATTCCTCTACGGCAGGATTGAGGTCAGCGCGAAGCTGCCCGCCGGCGCGGGAACCTGGCCTGCCATCTGGCTGCTTGGCGTATCGCGTCCGGAATCGTGGCCGGCGTCGGGCGAACTGGACATCATGGAGCACATTGGCAGGAACCCATGCTGGATCCACGGCTCTGCCCACTCCCTGAAGTACTACTGGGTGAAAGGCAATCAGAAGACCGGCATCACCTGTATCCCCGATGCGCCAACGGCGTTCCACGAATACGCGCTCGAGTGGTATCCGGATCACCTGGACTATTTCGTCGATAACAACAAGTACCTCACCGTGTTGAACGAGGGGACCGGCTGGGAAGCCTGGCCGTTCGACCACCCCGAATTCCTCATCCTGAATATCGCCATGGGCGGCGGCTGGGGAGGCCGGGTGGACGATGGCGCCCTTCCCGCCCGCATGGAAATCCAGTACGTTCGGGTCTACCGTCACCGGTAGGGGCACGGGGCAAAACCCGACTGTTTCGGCACTCCCTCATATCCCCCCTCCGCTTGCCGAAGAGTACAGCGAATGGATGCCCCGGCCCAAACCGAAATCAACAACCTCGCCGCCGAGATCGACGAACGCGGCCGCTTCCTGCAGATGGTTGGGAGCCACGCACTGTTCGTGCAGGGAACCGGCGGCCAGCGTGCCCAGGTGGAAGGTCTGACCGTGCATGACCTCACGCTGCGGGATGCCGTCTTGAAAAACGCGCGGATGGTGCGCACGACATTGCTTGAATGCGACTTCACCGGCGCCGTGTTCGAAGGGGCCGAACTGGAAAACTGCGATTTCACGCGTACCGGATTCGGCTCGACAGATTTCACCGCGGCAATTCTCACCGATTGCCAGTTCTCGGTGGCCTGGCTGTCCAACGCCTGCCTGGCCGAGGTCCGCCTGAACGGGACCATGTTCCCGAAAGCGCAACTGGAAAAGGCCCGCCTGCATGATGCGGTGGCCCAGGCTTGTTCGTTCCGCGGCGCGGATCTGAGCGAAACGATGTTCCATCACGCCCATCTGAGCGAGTGCGACCTCAGCGAAACCGAACTGCGGCGCGCTCAGTTCTATCAGTCGCGTATCTCATTTTGCCGTTTCCACGGGTCGCATGGCGACAACGTGAACTTCAGCGGCGCGCGCATCACCCACTGTGAGTTCGATGCCGCCGACCTGTTTGGAGCCCGGTTCCAGAAAGTGGACGCGCAATCCTCGTCGTTTCTGCGCGCCATTCTGAGCGAGGTCGACTTTCGGGACGCCAACCTGAGCGGGGCGAAGTTCGGCGCGGCGGATCTCGCCCGAGCGAAGTTCGGCGGCGCCCGCATGCTCGCCGCCGATCTGCGAGGAGCGAACCTGGACGGCGCGCGCGAAATGACCATGGAACAGCTCTGCCAGGCGCTCACCGACCGGACCACCGTCCTGCCGAACGGCAGGCGCGGCCCCTACATGAAGTATTCGGGAGCGGAGAAACCCCGCATCCGCGACGATGTGCCGGAGCGGCGGCGGATACGCGCAGAGGAGCAAAGGGAGTAAGGGGAGTAAAGGGAGTAAAGGGAGTAAAGGAAGTAAAGGAAGTAAAGGAAGTAAAGGAGTGGACACACCGTCAGATCACTCCATTTACTCCCTTTACTCCCCTTATTCCCTTTACTCCCTTTGTTCTCAATCCCCGGAGACGCGCTGCGGCTCGAGCGCCGTCGTCCACGAGGGCGCCAGATGCGGGAAGCGGACTCGCCACAGCCGCATGGCCTCCGCCCAGTGCGTGCGCAACAGCGACAAGCCCAGCATCAGGGCAATCAGAATCGCCGCCGCCACCACGCACTCGGCCACGTTCAGGGACTCTTTCAACAGCGCCGCCGAACGGCCGTACACCAGCTCGATGTGCGTCCAGTAGACTACCAGCGATGTCGTGCCCATCTGGCGGGCGATGCTCCACTTTCCGCGGAGACCGTATTCGTGCCACAGAAACGCCATGGCCACGATCATCAGCAGCACGCCCAGCTTGATGGCCACCAGCGCGGGACTGTTCAGCCAGAATTCCGATTTCGGGTAGATGGACCAGCCCACGCTGCCGAAGTACTGCCCGCCCATCACCAGCGCGATGCCGGCCAGCGTGGCCCACTGCATGATCCGGTTCACCTGGTCCCCGCTGGCCAGGCGCAGAATGCTGCCGGCGCTGAGGCCGAAGGCGATGTAGGACGCCCACGGGAAAAACGAAAAATAGTCGTAGCTGGGCACGACGTACGCGGTGATCTGGGGAGGGAGCCAGCTCCAGTCCAGCAGCGAAATCACCGGCCCCAGCAGCGCGATGGCGGCGCCCAGGAACGCCCCGATCTTCACTCGATCCGCGGTCGAAAACAGCGCCGAGAAAGAGAAGATGGCGATGGCGAACCCCATCAGATTGAGGACGTCCACCTTGAACAGGTAGTGCCAGTCGCTCCACGGGTAGCCGAACAGCCAGAGCTGCGCGCGGAACAGAAAAGCCAGCATCAGCAGGTACAGCGCGCGGCGCAGGGCGGCGCCCCAGCGCGCCATGGGTCCCATGCCGTTGCGTTCCCGGCGGTCGATGAGGAACGCCAGGGTGATCCCGGTCAGGAACAGGAACACCGCCGGCCCGATGCCGCCCAGAAACTGCGAGAGCATGTACGGGCCGTCGTTGCGCAGGTCGTTCCTCTGGAAGGAGTGGAATACGTGCCCCTGCAGCATGATGAGCACGGCCAGGCCGCGGGTCCAGTCCAGAAACCCGAGCCGCCCCGGGCCGTACCGCCGATTCGCGCTGGAGTTTTCCGGCATCACCTTTGCGGATACTCGACTTTCGGGTTGGGCGCGGTGTGCAGAGCGAACGCATCGGCGCTGAGATTCGGGTTGATCTGCACGCTGCTGTAGTTCACCACGATGTAATCCTTCGAGGGCTCCCAGAGTTTCTCCTGGATCGGATAATTCTCATCGGTGATCCAGAGGTCGATTCTGGTCAGATACTTTGTCACCTCGGCGTCACGAGGAGTGAGCTTCACCCTCGTGGTCCGCGGCAGCTTGTTGTCGGCGAGCACCTCCACCTCATATCCCTTTGCAAGTTCCTTGCCGGACGTGCCAAACCCAATAGAAAGAAACTCATCCAGTTGCTCGCCGTGCTGGCCGAGGTCAAATTCCTGCACTGTGTTGATGGCTGGCGTGTAAATCCGGAGCTTTCTTTTTTCAAACGAGTAATATTTATGATCGGGCGCGGTCAGTTCCACCAGACCCAGAATCTCGCCGGTGGGCTGACGGCGCATCCGCACGGAGCCGCTTTCCACGCTGTCCTCGTTGAGCACGGCGGTGTGCGTGGTGCGCTTCACCTCCGCCGACATTTGCCGGAACTTCGCCGCTGCCTGGTCCATACGGGCCAGAATTTCCGTGACCGCAGGCGCCTCCGCGGCCATTGCCGGCGCCAGGGCCGCCGCAAGAATAGTGCAGGCTCTTACTGATCGAGAAAAACTCATTCCACACAGAGACCCTTACGGGTTGGCGACGTAGGCCATCCAGCCTCTGATCTCCTGCTCGGAATCGGGAATGGGCTGCAGATGCACCACCCGGTAGGGCCGCTGCCAGCGCGCCCTTAACAGGCCTTCCACCCTGGCGTTTTGTTGCAGCGGCGAGACGCCATCCAGCAGCTCCGGGGCAATCCAGAACGCCTGGCCCTGGCCGCGTTCGGCCGGGAGCATCACGATGCTGCTGGCTTTCGGCTGATCGCGAAACCAGTCGCGCGGCATGACGAAGATGAAAAGGAGGATGATACCCACCATCACGTCGTACTGCCAGCCGGCGCGCGGGTAGTCCCACAGAATGAAACGCTTCAGTCCGTTCCAGAAGCCGCTCATGCACCTATCAGTTTATCACGCGGGTTGCGGCTGGGAACTTCAGCGAAGTGTAAGGAGTTGTCTCAACGGTACTTGCGCAGCACCGAGATCACCCGCCCCTGAATTTCCAGCTCCGCCGGATGGACGTAGATGGGCTCCATGGCCGCATTGGCGGGCTGCAGCCGGACCCGTTCGGCGCTTTCCCGGTAGAACCGCTTCAACGTCGCCTCCGCGCCCCCCACCAGAGCCACCACGATGTCCCCATTGCGGGCGTCCGCCGTCTTTTCCACCAGCACATAATCGCCGTCGCAGATATGGTCTTCGATCATCGACTCGCCGCGCACCTGCAGGGCGAACGTGTCGCCCTTGCCGGTGAAATCGGCGAAGGCGATGGTGTCCTGGCCGGCGATGGCTTCGACAGGCGAGCCCGCCGCGATCCGCCCCAGCAACGGCAGAAACTCGCCGGTCTTGCCGCGCTCGCGCCGCCGCTCCTCCAGATACGCCGGAGCGACGTCGATGGACCGGCTGTGGTTGAAACTCCGGCGCACGTACTTGCGCTGTTCCAGCGCCTCGATGTGCTTGTGGATGGTGGCCAGCGAGGCCAGATGCAGGGCGTCCTTCATCTCGGCGTAGCTGGGCGCGTAGCCTTCGCGATCCACGAAATCGGCGATGAAGTCGAGCAA
>CAYVPZ010000132.1:0-9395 GCA_964453955.1 uncultured Solibacteraceae bacterium
ATGATGAAGAACAGCCCCGGCCCGCGCAATCCCACGTATTTGCCGAAGCGCAATACGGCGGCTTTCTGCCATTGGGCCGCCACCTTGATGGCAAACATCAGGTAAAAGCCCACCGCCAGGCCTGGGATGAGCGGCGCGGGACGGTTCAGTAGCGCGGCCACTCCGACACCAGCGGCCATGCACAGCAGAAAAGCGGTGACGCCAACCGAACTGGCATACTCCGACACGTTCATCCCGCCTTGCTTCAGCACTCCTGTTTTCAGAAGGCTCATATTCATTTCCCCCTTTCCGAGGACATCTCTTTCAAACGCCGAATCAGCTCCTGCAACGTGAAACCTTCCGCGCCCGCCCGCGCCACCACCTCGCCCGCGATCTGCGCAAGACGCCGCTGGCGCTCCGCGTCGTCGCGTTCCGGCTTGCGGTCGGTCACGAACGTGCCGGTTCCCTGATGCGTGGTCAGGACCTCGCGAATTTCCAGCTCGCGATAGGCGCGAATCACCGTGTTGGGGTTCACCGACAGGTCCACGGCGAGCTGGCGTACGGTGGGCAACTGGTCGCCCGCGTGCAGCGATCCGGCGGCGATGCCGCCCAGCACCTGGTCGATGATCTGGCGATAGACGGGAACGCCGCTCTGGAGGTCCAGCCGGAGGGCGAAGATTTTCCCGCGGGCAGCCGTCATACTTATATATTGTACTACTTGACTAGAACAATCAAGCACTTTCTCGCCCGCCGCGCGGCTGCAGGCTTCTCATTTCATGCCTTTCGCCCGTTGCGCCTGCTAATCGCCGTGGCGATCGCCGGGGAGCGGCGTATGTGTTTATAACGCAGCGGTGGAGTATGGAGCCAGCAGCAAAGGCTGACTGCGTCCGATGGCACGGTGGGCGACGGTTTCGGTTACTCCGTCTCGGTGAGCGGGGACAAGGCGGTCGTCGGGGCCTCTTACAAGAACTATCTGACCCTGTGGCCGCAGGGCGGGACGCAGCCGGTGGTGTCGACGCTGAACGCGTTGGACGGGGCCATCACCTCGAACATGGCCCTGGTGCCCACTACCGACGGCTCCATCTCCTCGTACGTGTACGTTCCCAGCACCACGTATCTGATACTGGACATGTTTGGTTACTTCGCGCCGTGAGCTGATCAGATACGCCCTGGCGGCCACGTACTCACGGTCCGTGATATCTCCATTCGGGTCCGCTCTTTGCCGCAGGCGTTCAGAGATTTCACGATCTTCCGGGGACACGCGCAACTCCGCCAAATGCATGATCTCCAGATTCAGGATTTCCCGTCCTCGCGGGGCCATGCCGCCGGGTGCATTCCACGTAGGACTCGCCACGATGCGCCAACTGAGCAACGCGGCCACCGCGCCGCCCAGAGAGGAGAATCGAGCCGCGGTCCAGACCGTCCAGACAATCCACTTGACGCCGGCGAACATGTTGAGTATAGTTTTTCTACTAATACCGTACCGGCGATGCCCGGGAGGAGACCACCGATTAACCTCAAGCGCGCAACACTTGTTGCGTTTTGCAGCACTGCGTGGGCGCAGGAACAGGCGAACAGAAAAGGCGACAACCGGAGCAGCCCGCAATCCCGCTCTCCGCGTCGCGTTCGTTTCCCCAGGCTGACATGCTCGCACCGCATTGCGCCGGAGGAGCGACTTCCAATGGATAATGGCGGAGTATTCTCCTGCTTCCGAATCTTTCTGGTGTGGCTGGCGTGCATGGGAGCGGTGTCGGCCCTGGCTGGGGCGCCCGCCAGCGCCGGGGGCGCCGCCAACGGGGATGCGGTCTGGACGAAAGCCGGTGCGGACGAAGGGCTGCGCCAGGCCTTCGAGCGCGCCAGGTACTCGCTGCAGGATTCCGGCCATGGGACCTGGCGTGGCGCAAACCCCGCGCAGCGGTTGACGCTTGAGTTCGACACCCGGGAGGCCCGGCTGAGCCACCCGGACGGCAGCGTCGGCTTCCATCTGACCGGATATGGCTACGGCGATCGACTCCGGAAGCCCGCACCCGCCACGCTGGCTGGCACAGGCAACCGTGTGGAGTACCAGCGGGGAGATCTCACCGAGTGGTACGTGAACGGATCGCAGGGTCTGGAACAGGGCTTTACCCTCGCCCGCCCACCCGGAACGAACCGCGAGGGCGAGCCATTGGTGATCGCCCTCGGCATCACCGGAGGACTGCTGCCGGTCCAAAAGGCGGATGATGGCGCGGTCCTGTTCGAGTCAGGCACGGGCTTCGTGCTGCGTTTCGCGGGGCTGACGGTACTGGACGCGCGCGGACGCACGCAACCGTCGCGGCTGGAGGTGCGCGGCGGTGAGGTCCGGCTGGTCGTTGAGGACCAGGGTGCGCAGTATCCATTGGTGGTGGACCCGACCTTTACGCAGCAGCAGGAGCTGACGGCATCCGATGGCTTGCCCACCGACTATTTCGGCGACTCCGTGTCGGTGAGCGGGGACACGGCGGTGATCGGGGCTCCTCGAAAGAACGGCTCCCAGGGCGCCGCGTATGTGTTTGTGCGCAGCGGTGGAGTCTGGAGCCAGCAGCAGGAGCTGACCGCTTCCGACGGTGCGGTGAACGACTTGTTCGGTTCTTCCGTCTCGGTGAGCGGGGACACGGCGGTGGTCGGGGCTTACCACAAGACCATCAATTCGAACGGCTACAACTACGGAGCTGCGTACGTCTTTGTGCGCAGCGGCGCAGTCTGGAGCCAGCAGCAGGAGCTGACCGCCTCCGATGGCGCGGGCGGCGACTTTTTCGGCACCTCCGTGTCGGTGAGCGGGGACACGGCGGTGATCGGGGCTCCTCAAAAGAACAGCTACCAGGGAGCCGCATACGTGTTTGTGCGCAGCGGTGGCGTCTGGAGCCAGCAGCAGGAGCTGACTGTCATTGGCTTTTTGGGCGAGAACGAACAATTCGGCTGCTCCGTGTCGGTGAGCGGGAACACGGCGGTGATCGGCGCTTACGAGAAGGAGATCGACCCGACATACGCCTCACCCGACGTCCAGGGAGCCGCATACGTGTTTGTGCGCAGCGGCACGACATGGAGCCAGCAGCAGGAGCTGATCGCTCCCGATGGCGTGGAGGGCGACCAATTCGGCTGGTCCGTGTCGGTGAGCGGAGACAAGGCGGTGATCGGGGCCGACGACAAGAACGGCAACCAGGGAGCCGCGTACGTGTTTGTGCGCAGCGGCACGGCCTGGAGCCAGCAGCAGGAGCTGACTGCTTCCGATGGCTTCGATTTCGGCACCTCCGTGTCGGTGAGCGGGGAGACGACGGTGATCGGGGCGAGTACCGCCGCATACGTGTTTGTGCGCAGCGGCACGACATGGAGCCAGCAGGTGGTGCTGATCCCCGGCGGCGCCGTGTCGCTGAGCGGGGACACGGCGGTGATCGGGGATACCGCAGCTCCGGGAGCCGCCTACGTGTTCGTGGGCTCGAGTCTTGGCACAAGTGCGCTTCTGGTTGGCAGCGCCGGGGGCTCTTCGTCGGTCGTACTCTCCTACTACACCGGCGCCTGGACGGCCACCGCCAACGATCCTTTCCTGCACATTTCCTCCCAAAGCGCCAGCGGCACGGGAAGCGCGGTGGTGGTGTTCACCTATGACGCGTTCACGGGCACCGGAACGCGCACGGGCACGCTGAGCATCGCCGGGCTTACCGTCACCGTGACGCAGGCGGGAACGAACTATATCGGCGTGAGTCCGTTGACCACGCTGGCGTCATCGGGGCTGAATAAACCCTATGGGGTTGCGGTGGATGGCTATGGCAACGTCTACATCGCGGACGCCGGCAACAAAGCCATTAAGGAGTGGTCCACCACAACACAGCAGGTGACCACGCTGGTGTCGTCGGGCCTGGTCTTTCCAACGGGGGTGGCCGTGGACGGCTCCGGCAACCTCTACATCGCAGACTACGGCAACTCTGTCGTCGATGAGTGGTACGCCGCGGCGCTGCAAATGGTCACGCTGGTGCCGTCGGGACTGAGTAATGAGACCGGGGTGGCGGTAGACAGCCCCGGCAACGTGTACATCGCGGATTGCAGTAACTTCGCCATCAAGGAGTGGAATGCCTTTCTCCAGGATGTAGCAACGCTGGTATCGTCGGGGCTTCTGTATCCGCGGGGTGTGGCGGTGGATGTCGCCGGCAACGTGTACATCGCGGATACCAACGACAATGCGATCAAACAGTGGAGCCCTTCGGCACAGCAGGTCATAACGCTGGTGCCGGCCGGGCTGTCTTCTCCGAGTGGGGTGGCGGTGGACGGCTCCGGCAACCTCTACATCGCGGATTCCGGCAACAGCGCCATCAAGGAGTGGAGCGCGTCGACGCGGAACGTGACCACGCTGGTGTCATCGGGCCTGAATTATCCATATCAGGTTGCCGTCGACGGCTCCGGCAACGTCTACGCCGCGGATGAAGCCAACAACGCGATCTACGAACTCCCCTACGCCTTTGTCGGCCCGGCCAGCCTGACCGAGCCTGCCCCAGCCGGGACAGACTCGCTGCTCCCGGTGCTTCCCGCCACGGCGTCTCTGACCGGGATCTTCGCGCCCACCAGCGACCAGAGCTGGCTCACCATCGGCGACATTACGAGCGGAGTGGTCAATTTCTGGGTTTCAGCCAACGCCTCCACGTCCGCCCGGGTGGGGCACATTACCGTCCTCGGCCAGCAGATCACCGTGACGCAAAACGGATTGAGGGCCCAGACCATCACCTTCGGCACTCTCTCGAACCAGGTATTCGGCGCCGCGCCCTTTACCGTCGGCGCAACGGCTTCTTCCGGCCTGACGGTGAGCTTCAATTCGCTGACCACCTCCGTCTGCACGGTCTCCGGTTCGCAGGTGACGCTGATCGCCCTCGGCACCTGCACCGTCCAGGCGACGCAGACAGGCAGTTCCACCTACGCCACGGCCACACCGATCAACCAGAGTTTCCAGGTGACGCCCACGCCGCTGACCTTCGTCCCCATGACTCCGTGCCGCATTGCCGACACGCGCTACGCCAACGGCGCCTTCGGCTCGCCTTCGCTGGTGGGCGGAGCAGCCCGCAGTTTCACGATTCCCAGCAGCAGTTGCAGCATTCCCACCACGGCAGAAGCGTACTCGCTGAACGTGACCGCGGTGCCCCATGGCGAACTGGACTACCTGACGGTCTGGCCCAGCGGGGCCGCGCAGCCTCTGGTTTCCACGCTGAACTCCGTGGATGGGCGCATCAAGGCTAACGCGGCCATCATTCCGGCTGGCACCGGCGAGGCGGTGAGCGTATACGCCACCAACGCTACCGATGTGATACTGGATATCGACGGGTATTTCGTCCCCACCGGCAGCGATGCCATTGCGCTGGCGTTCTATCCATTGACGCCGTGCCGCATTGCCGACACGCGCTACTCCAGCTACGGTTCGCTGGGACCGCCGTCGCTGAGCGCGGCTCAGTCGCGCAGCTTTGCCGTGCTCTCCAGCGCCTGCAGCATACCGTCCACTGCCCAGGCATACTCGCTGAACTTCACCGTGGTGCCGCCCGGAAAAGCGCCGGTCAACTACATCACCACGTATCCCACCGGGGCAGCGCAGCCGCTTGCTTCCACCCTGAACGATAATACGGGGACCATCGTGGCCAACGCCGCCATCGTGCCGGCGGGGACGGACGGGGCGGTGAGTGTGTACAGCTACAGCGCGACGGATCTGATCATCGACATCAACGGGTACTTCGCGCCGCCGGGGACGGGCGGTCTGTCGCTGTACAGTCTCACCCCCTGCCGGGTGCTGGACTCGCGGGTGCCCGCCCCGAGCACGCCGCCGTTCACCGGAGAGAAGGACGTGAACGTGACGGGTAGCGGATGCGGGGCGCCGGCAACGGCCCAGGCCTATGTGTTCAACGCGACGGTGGTGCCGCCCGGCCCGATGAACTATCTGACCCTGTGGCCGCAGGGCGGCACGCAGCCGGTGGTGTCGACGCTGAACGCGGTGGATGGGGCCATCACCTCGAACATGGCCCTGGTGCCCACCACCAATGGCTCCATCTCGTCGTACGTATATGTTCCCAGTACCACCTACTTAATATTGGATATATTTGGGTACTTCGGCCCGTAAGCCCCTTACCGCGTGCTGATCGCCCGGCCCACGATGGCCCAGATCCGCTCGGCCACGTCTTCGCGGGAGCCGCTGCCGTCCACCAGGCGGATGCGCTCGGTCCGCGTCGCCGCCAGATCGAGATAGGCGTCGCGCACGCGGGTGTGGAACTCGGCGGTCTGCTCTTCGATGCGGGTGGCCGGGGCGTCGTCCTCGCGATTGCGGGCGCGGGCGCGTTCCAGCGCGGTCTCCACGTCGATGTCCAGATACAGGGTCAGGTGCGGGGTCAGGCCATCGCAGGCGATGCGGTCCACCGCAAGCACGGTGTCGATGGCCAGACCGCGGCCGGCGCCCTGATGGGCAATGGTTGAATCGGTGAAGCGGTCGCAGAGAACGATAAGGCCCTGATCGAGCGCGGGCAGGATGGTCTCTTCCACGTTCTGCGCGCGGCAGGCGAACAGGAGCAGCAACTCGGCCATGGCCGACAGCTCCGGGTTCGACGCATCCAGCAGAATACGCCGGATCTGCACGCCCACGGCAGTTCCGCCGGGTTCGGCGGTCTCCAGCACGCCCTTGCCCTGCTCGCGCAGGCGAGCAGCCAGCATCTTCAACTGGGTGCTCTTGCCCGCTCCGTCGATGCCCTCGAAGGTGATGAAGAGACCGCGGCGCTTTCCAAAGCCGTTTCCCAGGCGCTTCGCCAGGGGCTCCAGGCTGTCCAGGAGATCGACTTCCGTCAGTGCTTCAGTCGTAGACATAGTGGAGCACTTTCTTCAAATCTTCCCAGGCCTCCTTTTTCGCGTTCTGATTGTACGGCCGGAGCAGATAAGACGGATGATACGTCACCATGACCGGAATGTCACGCCACTTCTGCCAGTTGCCGCGCAGGCGGGTGACTCCCTCCTTCGCGCCCAGCAGCGCTTTGATGGCCGTGGAGCCGAGCGCGCAGATCGCCTTCGGGCGGATGGTCATGAGCTGGCGGTACAGGAACTGGCCGCAGGTTTCCATCTCGTCGGGAAGCGGCGTGCGGTTCTCCGGCGGACGGCACTTCACCACGTTGCAGATGTAGACGTCGGGGCGCGAGAGCGGGATGCCCTCCTTGCGGGCGGTGCCCTCGATCATCTGGGTGAGCAACTGGCCGGCCCGGCCGACGAACGGCAAGCCTTGCTCGTCCTCGTCGGCCCCAGGGCCTTCCCCTACAAACACCAGCCGCGCCTGCTCGTTACCGGAACCGAAGACAATCTTCTTCCGCCCGTCGCCCAGACGACAGCGTTTGCAGTCACCTATATCTTCTCGGATTCTGGCGAGGGTGTCATCGGCTGGATGCAGCCCGGGAAGTGGGGAAAGTACCGGTTCGGGGGGTGAGAAAACGCCTGGTTGTACTGCTGGTTCCACTGATGGCGCCTCTGGTACTTCGCGGCGATTGACTGTTTTCACCCCGAGGTCGCGATAGAAGGAGAGGTATTGCCGGAGAAGGTCGTCGCTCATGAATGTTGGGCCGAGTGCAGGGCGAGGCGGAGACGCATCGCCTGGTCGAGAATCTGGTCGGCCACGTCGCGCTTCGAGGCGCGAGCGAGAGGGAGCACTTCGCCGGTGCTGAGCACCAGTGTCACCTCGTTGTCCTCGGCCTCGAACCCGGTGCCGTCGCGGCCGACGAGATTGCCCACCACCATGTCGCACTTCTTGGTGGCCAGTTTGCGGCGGGCCTCTTCCACCAGGCGGTCGGTTTCGGCGGCGAAGCCGATGAGCAGGCGGTCGCCTTTCTTCGAGCCCACTTCGGCGAGGATGTCCGGGGTGGGATCGAATTCCAGCGAGAGACGGGCCGCGGTTTTCTTGAGCTTCTGCTGGGGCACGTCGGCGATATGATAGTCGGCCACGGCCGCCGCCTTGACGATCACGGTGGCGGCGTCGAGATGGCGCATGACCGCGTCGTGCATTTCTGCCGCGGTGTGCACGTGCTCCACCGTGACTCCGCGCGGGTCGGCAAGGTGCACGGGGCCGGAGACCAGAACCACTTTCGCGCCGCGCTCCGCCGCCGCTTCCGCCAGCGCATAGCCCATGCGCCCGCTGGAACGGTTGGAGATGTAGCGGACCGGATCGAGCGGCTCCTGGGTGGGGCCGGCGGTGATCAGGAACGACTCGCCGTCGAGGTCCTGGCGTTTGGGCTGGAGGACCGCGGTCACCGCGTCGGCGATGGCCGCAGGCTCGGCCATGCGCCCGGGGCCGATTTCGCCGCAGGCCAGCAGGCCATCGCCCGGGCCCACAACGACATGGCCGCGGCGGCGCAGCGTCTCGACATTTTCGCGCGTGGCCGGGTGCTCCCACATGGCCGTGTTCATGGCCGGGGCCAGCACCACCGGGCCGGTGAAGGCCAGGTACAGGGTGGTGAGGAAATCGTCGGCCATGCCGTTGGCCATTTTGGCCAGCAGATCGGCCGTGGCCGGCGCCACCACGAGCACGTCGTTCTCGCGGGCCACCGCAATGTGTTCGATGGCACTGGAGAGCCTGGCCTCGGGGGTGGCGGAGGAGAACAGGCCGGTGACCACTTTGCGGCCGGTCAGCGACGCGAACGTGAGCGGCGTGATGAAAGCCTGCGCGGCCTGGGTCATGACCACGCAGACGCGCAAGCCACGCTCCATGAGCGCGCGGGCCAGCTCAGCGGATCTGTAAGCGGCAATACCGCCGCCGACGCCCAGGACCGCGTTCATCATTCCTCCCAGTGAAGGCCTCCGCGTGACGGCTGGCTCAGCCGGGGTCGACTTCCGTGGTTTCGATCGCGGGCATTTCGCGCGCCAGGTCCTCGTAGTTGACCAGTCCGCGGCGCACCTCTTCCATGGCCGTTATGGTGGGCTTCTTGGAAGCGGTGGGCAGGAACGAACGGGCGCCATTCTGCAACTGGCGCGCGCGCTTGGCGGCGACAATGATGAACCGGTACGTGCTGCCCTCCGGATCGTCCGGGATGGTGTAGGCGGCGTTGACTCTCTCTGTCATTCCGATCAGGTCTCCTCTTGCTCGAACGTCTTCAGGATAGGCCGAACCGTCTCTTCCATCCGCGTCCGGCGCGCGCGCTCGGCGTATACAATGGAGCGCAACGTTTCGGACGATTCTTCGACGTCCTGGTTGACCAGCACGTAATCATACTGGTCGTAGTTTCGAATCTCTTCCGCCGCCTCGCGCAAACGCCGTTGGATCACGTTTTCCGCGTCCTCGGAACGCGAACGGAGCCGTTCCTCGAGAATCTGCCGGGAGGGTGGCAGGATGAAGACGCTGATGGCGCCGGGCAGACGTTCCTTTAATTGTCGCGCACCCTTCACATCAATGTCGAGCAGCA
>CAYVPZ010000133.1:0-9392 GCA_964453955.1 uncultured Solibacteraceae bacterium
CATGGCCTGCATGTGCGGCAGACGATCTTCGGCGAAGAACATGTGCTCCGTGCGGCAGAGGCCGATGCCCTCGGCGCCGAACGCGCGGGCGGCCTTCGCGTCGCGCGGGATGTCGGCGTTGGCGCGCACGCCAAAGTTGCCGCGGAACACGTTGGCCATCTTCATGAACTTCGCGAAAACGGGCGAATTGGGGTCCGGTTCCTTTGTCAGCGCCTGGCCGAGGTACACGTCGCCGGTAGCGCCGTTCATGGAAACCCAGTCGCCTTGCTTGACGGTGACGGTTTTGTCGCCGCTCTTCACGGTCGCCGATCCGGCGCGCTCGTTGATGGCGATAGCGCCGCAACCGACCACGCAGGGACGTCCCATGCCGCGGGCCACCACGGCCGCGTGCGAGCTCTTACCGCCCACCGCGGTGACGATGCCGCGGGCCGCATCCATGCCGTGAATGTCGTCGGGAGTGGTTTCCTTGCGAATCAGGATCACCGGGCCGTTGGGGGCCATCTCCACGGCGGCTTCGGCGGTAAAAGCAAGGCGGCCGACGGCGGCGCCCGGCGACGCATCGATACCCGTGGCCAGCTTCGTCAGCGTTTTCAAACTGGCCGGATCGAACACCGGGTGCAGCAGTTGATCGAGCTGCGCCGGGGCCACGCGCATGACCGCGGTCTTCTCGTCGATAAGGCCTTCCTCCACCATGTTGACCGCAACCTTCACGGCCGCCGGACCGGTGCGCTTGCCGTTGCGGGTCTGCAGCATGTACAGCTTGCCTTCCTGCACGGTGAACTCGAAGTCCTGCATGTCCTTGTAGTGCTTCTCCAGCATCGCGGTGATTTCGCGGAGCTGGTTATAGACGTCCTCGTTCCAGTCCTTCAGCTCGCTGATGGGCTGCGGGGTGCGGATACCGGACACCACGTCCTCGCCCTGCGCGTTCACCAGGAATTCGCCGTAGAACACCTTCTCGCCCGAGCCGGGATCGCGGGTGAAACCGACGCCGGTGCAGCAGTCGTCGCCCATGTTGCCGAACACCATGGCCTGAACGTTGCAGGCAGTGCCCAGGCGGTCGTCGATTTTTTCCATCTTGCGGTAGTAGGAGGCCTTCGGCGCCCACCAGGAATTGAACACAGCGTTGCGGGACAGCAGAAGCTGTTCGCGAGCGTCCTGCGGGAAGTCGCGCTTAATGGTTTTCTGGACGATCTTCTTGTACTCGCCGATGATGGCCTTCAGGTCTTCGGCCGTGAGATCGGTATCCAGCTTCACCTTGGCCTTGTGCTTGCGCGCGTCGAAGGCTTCGTCGAACAGGGCCATGTCGATACCCAGCGCCACTTCGCCGAACATCTGGATAAAGCGGCGATAGCAATCGTATGCGAAGCGCGGGTTGCCGGTCTTCTCGGCCATACTCTCGGTGGTGGCGTCGTTCAGGCCCAGGTTCAGGATGGTGTTCATCATGCCGGGCATGGAAAACTTCGCGCCGGAACGAACGCTGAGCAGCAGCGGGTCGGCGGCATCGCCCAGTTTCTTGCCGGTGAGTTTCTCTACCTTCTTCAACGCAACCCAGATCTGGTCGTCCACTTCCGCCGGAACGGTTTGGTTGTTGTCGAAGAAAAGGTTGCAGACATCGGTGACGATGGTGAAGCCGGGAGGCACGGGAACGCCGGCGCGGCTCATTTCCGCGAGTCCGGACCCCTTGCCGCCGAGGGCATCTTTCATCGTGCCATTCCCCTCGGCCGTACCGCCTCCGAATGAATAAACGTATTTAGGCATAAGTTCCTGGTTTCCTGTGTGGTTGGTTTAAGTATTGGACGGCACGATCTCCGAAAAATCGGCGATGGCCGAAAACTCCGTGAGGAGATTACATAACAATGTTAGCCGATTACGCCGGATGCGCTCATCCGGGGCGTTCACCAGCACTTTATCGAAGAAGCGATCGACAGCCGGGCGCAGCGTGGCGATGGCCTCGAGCGCGGGCAGATAATCGCTGGTCTTGGTGTTTTGACGGACGCGGTCAAAGTCCTTATAAAGGTCGCGTTCGGGGCCTTCTTCGAGAAGATTTTCGTCGATGGTGCCCGGTTCGCTGAAATTCGCCTGGCGCAGGATATTGGCGATGCGCTTGAAGGACGCGGCGAGGGGTTCGAAATCTTCCGTGGGACGAACCTGATGGAGAGCCTCGAGGCGCGCGGCAACGTCGGGCAGGTCGCGGATGCCGGAAGCCAGCACCGCATTCACCTCGTCGTACCGGAAGCCGCGCACCTCGCGGAAGTAGTAACGGATGCGATCGGCGAGGAATTCGCGCAGCTCGCCAGTCTCGGAGAAGGGCAGCGCGATGTTCCCCTCGACGAGTATGCGGATGGCCCCCTGGGCGGCGCGGCGCAGCGCGAACGGGTCCTTCGAGCCACTCGGCGCGAGGCCCACGCGGAAGCACTCGCGCAACGTGTCGAGTTTGTCGGCGAGCGCCACCAGCCGGCCCTCGGGCGTGGCGGGAATGGAGTCTTCCATGCTGAGCGGCTTGTAGTGTTCGTAGATAGCGCGCCACACCGGCTCGGGCTCGCCCTGCTCCTTCGCGTAGAGCCCTCCGACGATGCCCTGCAGGCCGGTAAACTCCTTCACCATTTCCGTGGTCAGGTCGCACTTGGCCAGCAGCGCGGCGCGTTGGGCAGGTTCGCTGCCGCCGAGTTCTTTTACGAGTGCAACCACGCCGTTGGTTTTCTCAAGATAAGACCCCACCTTCGCCTGGAACGTGACATGGGCGAGGTCGTCGAGGCGATCCGCCAGTTTCTTCTTCTGATCCACTTCCCAGAAGAAGCGGGCGTCGTTGAAACGGGCGCGGAGGACACGTTCGTTGCCGTGACGCACCAGGCCTTCCGGGTCGGCGCTGGTGTTCATCACGGCGATGAAGTGCGGCGCCAGATCGCCGGTGGCGGAGCTCTCCACGGAGAAGTATTTCTGGTGATGCCGCATGACGGTGGTGAGCACTTCGCGAGGGAGCCGCAGATACTGCTCTTCGAAGGAGCCGAGAATCGGCGTGGGGAACTCGGTGATGTAGACGAGCGTGTGCAGGAGATCGGGGTCGGGCTTCACGCGCAGGGGCTGGCCCGCAAGCAGGGCGTCGATTTCGCGCTCGATCTTCGCGCGGCGCTCGTCGGCGGAGAGGATGACGCCGCTCGCGCCCAGCAGCCGATGCCCCTGGCTCTCGCGGCCGCTGCGCACGCCGGCAATTTCGAAGGGCACCACGTCATCGCCGAGCAGCGCGACCAGCCAGCGAATGGGGCGAATCCAGCGCGGGCCGGTTTTGCCCGCCCAGTACATGGTTTTCGGCCACGGAATGCCGAGGATCAGGCCGGGAAGCGCTTCGCTGAGCAGATCGGCCGTGTTGCGCCCGGGCACGGGGCGCTCAAAGGCCCAGCGGTGACCCTTCGGAGTATCAAGAATGAAAAGCTGATCCGATCTCGCACCGAACTTCTTCAGGAACCCGGCCAGCGCCTTATCCTCTTGTTCTGGATCTCTGTAGGAGATCCCGCCGTGCCGTTTTGGTGGACCACTTATCACTTCGGTGGCGTCTTCCTGGCGCGCGCGGAGGCCCTCGGCGCGAAGGACCAGGCGCCGCGGTGTGGCATCAACGCCCGTCACCCTGCCACCCACCTGATTCGCATCGAGCCACCGCTGGAACGCGTCCTGCAGATGGTTCAGCGCCGGGACGATCATCCAGTCGGGGATTTCCTCCGAGCCAACTTCGAGGAAAAACGGAAGGACGCTCACGCGGTCACCTCCGTGCGGACACGCGGCGACAGCCGCGTTCTCGCCAGGCCGTGCAAAAACGCGGCTGGCGCCGCGTGTCCGGGGTGGCTAAGCGGCATGGGATGCCTCCGCCTGCTCGCGCTCGTTCCAGATCTGCGCCACGCCCACCGCCAATTTGCGCACGCGGCCGATGACGCCCACCCGTTCGGTGACGCTGATGGCCCCGCGCGAATCCAGCAGATTGAACAGGTGCGAACACTTCAGCACCTGGTCGTACGCGGGCAGCGGCACGCTCCCGATCTTGATCAGCCGATGGCCTTCGGCTTCGTGCAGCTCAAACAGCTTCCACAGCATGGCCACGTCGGCCAGCTCGAAGTTGTACATCGAGAACTGCAACTCCTCGGCGAAGCGCACCTCGCGATAGCTGAACCCCGGCGCCCATTCGATTTCGTACACGCTGTCGACGTTCTGCAGGAAGGCCACCAGCCGCTCCAGCCCGTAGGTCAGTTCGGCCGGCACCAGGTCCAGATCGATGCCGCCGCACTGCTGGAAATACGTGAACTGGGTGATCTCCATTCCGTCCAGCATCACCTGCCAGCCGATGCCCCACGCGCCCAGTGTGGGCGATTCCCAGTTGTCCTCTTCGAACTTGATGTCGTGCTTCGCGAGGTCGATGCCGATGGCCTTCAGGCTGCCCAGATACTGGTCCATCACGTCGGCGGGCGACGGTTTGAGAATCACCTGCAACTGCTGGTGCTTGTAGAGGCGGTTGGGATTTTCGCCGTAACGGCCGTCGGCCGGACGGCGGCTGGGCTGCACGTAAGCGACGCGATACTCGCGCGGGCCGAGCACGCGCAGGAACGTCTCCGGCGCCATGGTGCCCGCGCCCACTTCCAGATCGTAGGGCTCCTGGATGATGCAGCCGCGCTCGGCCCAGTAGGATTTCAATCGCAGGACGGCATCCTGAAAGTAGAGCGTCATAGGGTTTCCAGCAGCGGGACCGAGAGGAACCTCCGCTCCACGTGTTCCTCCATGGTGCGGGTGAGAAAGCGGCGCAGGTCGGCGGCGGTCTCCTTCGACCACTCGCGCGGCGTCAGCTTCGAGATTGGCGTCACCAGCATCTCACGGGCTATCTCCAGCGATTCGGCTTCGGCGCTCAACTGGGGGAGCAGGCCGGCCAGCCGGACCATCCACAAGTTAAAGTAGCCGACGGCGGGCCAGATACTGCCGCCCGCGCGCAGGAATTCGAGCACCGCCAGCAGCAGGCGGAATTGCCGCTCATTGACTTCGCCGGGGGGAAGCATCTGGTCGGAAACTTCCGCGAGGAAATCGAGCGCCACGCTCGTTTCGTAATTGGAGGCCAGCATGAACCACGACTGCAGCAGTTCGCAGGAGTTCAGGCTGACCAGTTCCCGCGTCTCCCGCTGATACCACGAGAGGGAAACCCACGAGAGGCGCTCCAAACCCGCGCCGAAATTACTCTTTGGCCGGCGTGCCCGCCGCGCCACCCCGCGCAGCTTGCCCTGATCGCGGGTGAAGAAGCTGACGATGAGATCGGCTTCGCGGAGCGGCCAGCAGCGCAGGATAATGGCTTCGCTGGTTCGCAGGGGCATTCATGACGGCTTAAGTTTCAGGGTAACACGCTGCACTCGGGGCCTGCGCGCCAGGCGGGATTTCGACACGCAGAAGCCAGCGGCGAAGGTCCGCAAATCCTACCGTTGGGTACAATTGTGAATCTGTCTGAGAACTGGAGGCACGCCTTGTACAACATGAGTAACCTGGGAAAACTCAAGATCCTGGACGCGAACGCCCCGTCCGCGATGCAGGCTTTCTGGGCATTCGACAAAGCCGCCATGGCCGACGGGGCAATCCCCGCCAAATACAAAGAACTGATGGCGCTCGCTGTCGCGTTCACTACGCAATGCCCCTACTGCATCGAGATCCACTCGGGCAAAGCCCGGCAGGCCGGCGCTACCGATCCGGAGATCGCCGAAGTAGTGACCATCGCCGCGGCGCTTCGGGCGGGCGCCGCTATCACTCACGGCACCCATGCATTCGCGGGAGCGTAAGAGGGAGTCTCCGCGAAGCCCTACCCTTCGATGGCCGCCGCCACCGGCAGGCGCTGCCAGAAATCGGCCATTACCAGCAGCGTGCCGGTGATATTTTCGAAATGGGGCAGGCTCCTCGATTCCGGAACGCTGGCCACGCGCCAGTTCGCGTGCCGGTCCACGAACTCCGGCAGAGCGTCGTAACTCATCTCGTCGTCTTCGGCCGCCAGCACCAGCACGGGCATGTTCAGCGCGCCGTAGAATTCGCGAATCCCGGCCGTGAACAAGTGCCCGCTGAGAAAATGCAGCGGCGCGAACCGGGCCCCGGGCTGATGCGATGTCAGGTACGCATAATGGACCAGAGCTTCGTCCGGCCCGCGCAGGAAGCTCCTGCGCAGAGAATGCCGGATATTCACCCGGGTGGTCAGCAGATCGTAGAACGCCTGGCTCCATACGGGCGCCGAACTCAGCCGCAGAATCTGGTCGGACGCGGCGCGCTGGCCGGATTCCGCGAAGCCGCTGGGAGAGACGAAAGTGAGCGAGTGGAACAGGTCCGCGCGCGCGGAGGCGGCGTTGGCCGCGAATTCGCACGAGTGCCCGAGAGCGATCAGGTCCACCGGCTGCGGCGCGTCAGGCAGCCAGGTCTCGATCCACTCGACCAGCGTGTCCGCGTACAACTCGGGATAGTACACGCGGTCGGTGCGCTCGGAGAAGCCAAACCCCGGCAGATCGATGGCGTACACCGGCCGGTCGCCGCGGAAGCTCTCAAACAGCGGACGTACCTCGTATGCTGACGCGCACGCGTTGACGCCATGCACCAGCACCACGGGCCGGCCGTGGCCGGTCTCATCGCCGTACCAGCTTACCGAGCCCCCACTGGAGCCGGCGAACCTGTGCCGCCGCGCGCCAATGGCATCCGGCAGCGGCATGTTGTGGTTGACGAACAGCGCGCTGTATGCGAGCCATGCGCTTCCCAGGCCCACACCGCCCGCCACTACGGCTCCGGCGCCCTTGGCGATCATCGTGATCACGTCGGGCACAATCTTCCTGTCCTCCGAATCGCCCATACGGCTATTCCCCATACAACAATGGTGACGCAGAATCGGCCAGGTTGTTCCAACGTTGTTGGCCCTGGATGTTGTGGGATTCCACAAAAAGAGTGTTGCGCATCCACGCACTGGGGTAGCCGATGAACGCAGATTCTGTGCTACGAATTCTCCGCCAGTTGCGCCGTCCGCACCACCGTCTCGATCTCCGGCGTGTGCAAGAGCGTGTTGTGGATCAGGCACGCCTTCACCGCCCGCTGCACGCCGGCTTCGTGCTTTGCGTCGAGGCCGGGCACGGTCACCTCAATATGAAACGAGCCCAGCCTCGCCGGCTGCGTCAGTTTCTCCGCCGTGACGCGGACTTCCAGGCCATCGGCCGGCAACGACCGCGCCGCCAGATATTGCGCCGCATAGAAACCCGCGCACGTGCCCAGCGCGGAGAGCAGGAACTCCGGCGGCGTCATGCCGCTGTCGGAGCCGCCATTATCGGCCGGCTGATCGCAAATTACTCGATGCCCGCGCGCGCGAGCCTCGAACTTCACCTTCCCGAGATGTTGAATGACAACTTCCATATAATGCCTTCCACTTTCAGGATGCGCTTTTTCGCGGGAGGTGACAATCACTCGATCCAGCCGCCGCCCAGCACCAGATCGCCGTCGTAGAATACCGCGCCCTGCCCTGGCGTCACCGCGCGCTGCGGCTGGTCGAACCGCACTTCGACATGCTCGGCGTCCGAACCCGGCGTCAGCAGCGCCGGCGCCGCCGCGTGCTTGTTGCGAATCTTCACCCATGCGCGCAGCGGCTCGGTTGGCGCGGCGATCGACACCCAGTTGACCCCGCCCACGCGAAGCTGGCTGCGCAGCAGATCGTCATTGCGCCCCACCACCACCCTCTGCTCGGCGGGGACGGTGGCAATCACGTACAGCGGCTCGCCCGCGGCAATCCCCAGGCCGCGCCGCTGCCCGATGGTGAAGTGATGCACGCCGCCGTGCTCTCCCAGCACGCGCCCGCCGGCGTCGACGATCTCGCCCTCGGTGCTCTCCCGCGCCATCCCCCGTTCGCGGAAATACGCGTCGATGAACGCGGCATAATCGCCGTTAGGGACGAAGCAGATTTCCTGGCTGTCCGGCTTCTCCGCCACCGGCAGCCCCAGCCCCCGCGCCATCTCGCGAACCTGCGGCTTCAGCATGCCGCCCAGCGGAAACAGCGTCCGCGCCAGTTGCGGCTGGGTCAGGCCGAACAGGAAATAGGTCTGATCCCGCGCCTCGTCCACGGCCCGGCGCAACTGCCAGCGCCCCGCCGCCTCGTCGAAGCTCACCCGCGCATAGTGGCCCGTGGCCATGCCGTCGGCGCCGATGCCGGCGGCCCGCTCCAGAAATTCGTCGAATTTCAGGAAATTGTTGCACAGCGTGCAGGGAATTGGCGTGCGTCCGGCAAGATATTCGTCCACGAACGGACGCACCACCTGCTCCTCGAAGCGCCGCTCGAAGTTGACCACGTAATAGGCGATCCCCAGCAGCTCGGCCACGTGGCGCGCGTCGTACACGTCTTCGATGGAGCAGCAGCGTCCGGTGACGCCGCTCTCGGGAACCAGCTCGGGCAGACGCCGCTGATTCCGAGCTGCATGGTAAACCCGACAATCGGCTGGCCGTCGCGATGCAGCATCCCCGCTACGGCGGAGCTGTCCACCCCGCCCGACATGGCTACCGCAATGATGCTTTCCCGATTCACGAAGGCGTTATGCCGTGACCTTCCACGCCGGCGACAGTCTCCGCAACTGTGCCGCCGATTCAGCCACCGCCTCAATCAGCGCGTCCACCTGATCCAGCGTGTTGCCGCGTCCCAGCGAGAACCGCACGCTCGAGCGCGCGCGCTCCGCCGTGAGCCCCATGGCCGTGAGCACATGCGACGGCTCCACCGCCCCGCTGGAACACGCCGAGCCGCTCGAAACCGCGAATCCCTTCAGGTCCAGCGAGATCACCATCGCCTCGCCCTCAATCGCCTCGAAGCGGATGTTGGTCGTATTGGGGCTGCGCGGCGCGGCGCCGCCATTCACGCTGACCTCGGGAACGCGCTCGCGAATCCCCTCCTCCAGCAGATCGCGCAGCTCGCGAATCCGCTCCGCCTCGTCCTCCAGATTCGCCACCGCCCATTCGGCGGCGTGCGCGAAGGCCACCACGCCGGGAATATTTTCGGTGCCCGGACGGCGGTCGCGCTCGTGATGCCCGCCATGAAGAACCGGCGCCAGTTTCGTCCTGCGGCGCACGAACAGAGCGCCCAGGCCTTTCGGCGCATTCACTTTGTGGCCGCTCAACGAATACAAGTCCGCCGGAAGCGCGGCCAGGTTCACTTCCACCTTGCCCAGCGCCTGCACGCCGTCCACGTGGAAGGTCACGCCCAGGTCCCGCGCCAGCGCGCCAATCCGCGCCACCGGCTGCACCACGCCGGTCTCGTTGTTCACGTGCATCACCGAGACCAGCACCGTCTCCGGCCGCAGCGCCAGACGAATGTCGTCGGGGTCCACCAGGCCGTCGGCGCCCACCGGGACGTAGGTCACCTCCACGCCTTC
>CAYVPZ010000134.1:0-9386 GCA_964453955.1 uncultured Solibacteraceae bacterium
GGTGTGGTTCGTACCTTCCGGCGCGGATCTGCCGGCCGGGGTCACGGTGAAGGACGCTCCGGTGGACGACATCAAGGCCAAGGGCTGCCCCAAGTAGGTGGTCCGGTGTCGATGGGGCAGGCGTAACCGCCTGCCCCTGTCTATCTCGCCCGCCACGTGAAGCTTGCTAGAATCGGAATTCGGATTCATTCATGTGGTCAGGGGATTATCGTTTCGTCGGCGCCTGCCTGGTGGAGAAGGACTTCAAGGTCCGCTACCGGAACATGTCGCTGGGCTTGTTCTGGTCTCTGTTGAATCCCATCGTAATGATGGGCGTAATGACGTTCGTCTTCACGCGCATCTTTCCCAACGCGCATGCCCGCGACTTCCCGGTAAGCATTCTGTGCGGCCTCGTGCCCTTTAATTTCTTCTCGGTGGCATTTCTCGCCGGGACCACCTCGCTGGTGGACAACACCAACCTGGTGAAGCGCGTCCCGGTGCCGCGGGAGATCATTCCGGTTACCACCGTTCTGGCCAATTGTCTGCATCTGCTGATCCAGATCGGGCTGCTGCTGGCCATGGTGCTGGCCTGGGGCAAGGGCATATCCCTGGAGTGGTTCTGGCTTCCCGTGGTGTGGGGGTTCGAGGTGGTGTTCGTGTGCGGGCTGGCGCTGATCACTTCGGCGGTGAACGTATACGTGCGCGACACGCGCTACGTGGTGGAGTCGGGCAACCTGATTCTTTTCTGGCTGGTGCCAATTTTTTACTCGTTTAGCGCGATACCGGACCGTTTTCGATTGATTTATCGGTTAAATCCAATCGCCGCGCTGGTAATGGCCATGAGGAATATTCTGCTGGAGCACCACGCGCCGGCATTTTCGCTGGTGTGGCAACTCGCGGCGGTGTCCTGCGCGACGCTGCTGGTGGGAATTCTGGTTTTCCGCCGCCTGCAGCGGGGATTCTATACGTACCTCTAAGGGATGATGAAAGAGGCTTCCACAGACAGGTGGCACGACCGAAGGCAGGCGAAAACGCCTGCTCCACGAAGCCGCAGGCCGCAAATCCCGGCAGGCGGGTTGAAAACCTGCCCCACATCGAATCATCGCGGCACGCAAAGAAACGAACGCATAGTCGTACCAAGCGGCAAGCGATTGTACACGGGCGGCCTGAGAGGCCGGCCCCACTTCACGTGACACTGATTGAATTCGACAACGTGACCAAATGGTTCCCGCACACGGGCGGGCGGGCGCTGCTGCGCAAACACCTGTTGCGCTGGATGTCGCGGCAGAAGCCGGAGAAGTTTTACGCGCTCCGCGATGTGTCTTTCCGCGTGGAGCGGGGGGAAAGCGTGGGCGTGGTGGGCAGCAATGGAGCCGGCAAAAGCACGCTGCTCGGTCTGGCCGCCGGTCTGGTGGCGCCCGATGGCGGCGCGGTGCGGCGCAGGGGGCGCATCGCCACCATGCTCGAACTCGGTTCCGGCTTTCATGGGGATCTGACCGGAACGGAGAACCTGATCCTGAACGCGTCGCTGACGGGCCTCAGCCGGAAACAGACGCGGGAGGCGTTCGACAGCATTGTGGATTTCGCCGCCATCCCCGATTTCATGAACAACCCGATCCGGACATGGTCGTCCGGGATGGTGATGCGGCTGGCCTTCGCGGTGGCCATTCACGCTCGCGCCGACATGTTTCTCATTGACGAGGTGCTGGGGGTGGGCGATAACGCATTCCGGAAGAAGTGCGGCGAAGCTCTGGCGCGATTCCGCCGCCAGGGTGGATCGCTGCTGTTTGTCTCCCATGCGCCGGCGGCGATTGCCGAGGAGTGTACGCGGGCCATCTGGCTGGATCGCGGACGGTTCATGCTGGACGGACCCCCGAAGGAGGTCCTCGCCGCGTATCAGGCAAGCACCGGCACACCCGTGGCCGCGATGGCCCCCGTCCCATCGTGATACAACCGAAGAAAATGACATCCAGACCTTTGTTCCAGAGCGAGCTCCCCGGGCTCCCTCTGCACGCCCGCGGGAAAGTGCGCGACGTGTATGCCGCCGGCGAGTTTCTGGTGATTGTGGCCAGCGACCGGCTCTCGGCGTTCGACTACGTGCTGCCCACCCCGATTCCCGATAAAGGGCGGGTACTCACCCAGCTCACCATCTTCTGGCTGGATCTGCTGCGCGATGTGGTCCCCAACCATTTCGTTTCCGCCAGCGTGGACGATTATCCGGAGCCGTTCCGGCGTTTTCGCGACCAGTTGGAGGGGCGCTCCATGCTGGTGCGCCGGGCCGGCATGGTAAACATCGAGTGCGTGGCGCGCGGCTATCTCTCCGGTTCCGGCTGGAAAGAGTATCGCGGCACCGGCGCCGTCTGCGGCATTCCGCTGCCGGCCGGGCTGCGGGAGAGCGACAAACTGCCGGAGCCGCTGTTCACGCCTTCCACAAAGGCTCAGTCCGGCCACGACGAGAACATTCCCTTCGAGGCGGCGGCGCGCGAAGCGGGTCTGGACGTGGCCGAGCGCGTGCGCGCGCTGACCCTGGCCATCTACCGGCGCGCGGCCGATTACGCGGAGACCCACGGCATCATCATCGCCGACACCAAGTTCGAATTCGGTTTCGTGGGCGACGAGCTGGTGCTGGCCGACGAGGTGCTCACGCCCGATTCGTCGCGCTTCTGGCCGCGCGCCTCGTGGCAGCCGGGCGGACCTCAGCCTTCCTTCGACAAGCAGTACGTGCGCGATTACCTGGAAGCGATCCATTGGAACAAGCAGCCTCCGGCGCCCGCTCTGCCCGAGGATGTGATCCAACGGACTTCGGAGAAGTACCGCGAGGCGTATCGAATCCTCGCCGGGAGAGAGCTGTGACGTTCCTCGATTTCATTCTTCTGGCGGCCATCATTTTTTTCACCGCCAAGGGTCTGAGTGGCGGCTTCGCGCGCGTGGGCGTGGGGTTCATCGCCAGCATTGTGGGCATCTTCGTCGCGTTCTGGTCGTACGGCATCCCCAGCGCGTGGATCATGCCCTACGTGAACTCGCGGCCGGTGGCCAACCTGCTCGGCTTCCTGATCATCCTCGTCGCCTTCGGGATTGCCGGGACGCTGATCGGACACCTGCTGGCGAGGATTTTCCGCTGGGTGGGTTTGTCCTGGCTGGACCGCCTGGGCGGAACGGCCTTCGGGCTGGTGCAGGGCCTGGTGGTGGCCGTGGCGCTGGTGACGGTGGTTGTCGCCTGCTCGCCCACGCCGCCCCCCGCCGTAGTGGCGAATTCCCGCGTGATTCCGTATCTGCTGGGCCCCTCCGACGCCATGGCCGCCATGATCCCGCGGGAACTCCGCGATTCCTTCCACCAGACTACCGATCAGGTTCGCAGGATGTGGCCGAAGCATCCCGATGGTCAGGACGGCAAGAAGAAGTAATGCCGCGCGAGCAACTGGTCATTTTCGACCTCGACGGAACGCTCATCGATTCGAAGCTGGATCTGGCTCACGCGGTGAACGCCGCGCGCTCGCACCTTGGGCTGGAACCTCTGGACTTCGAGTTGATTTATTCGTATGTCGGCAACGGCGCTCCGGTGCTGATACGGCGCGCGCTGGGGCCACTGGCCAGCGAGGCGGAGGTGGAACGCGCCCTGGAATACTTCCTGGTCTGGTACGGCGATCACAAGCTGGACCACACCTGCCTGTATCCGGGCGTGCGCGAGGCGCTGGACCGGCTCAAGGCCGCGGGAATCGCGCTGGCGGTGCTGACCAATAAACCGGTGCGCGTCAGCCGGGCCATCGTGGAAGGGCTCGGCGTGGGCGGCCACTTCTTCCGCGTTTACGGGGGCAACAGCTTCCCGGAGAAGAAGCCGAACCCCATCGGCGTGGATACCCTGCGGGAGGAAAGCGGCGCCGAACGCGCGCGCACGCTGGTGGTGGGCGACAGCGGGGTGGACGTGCGCACCGCCCGCAATGCCGGGGTGCCCGTGTACGGCGTGACGTACGGGTTCGCGCCGGAGTCCTTCGCGACGGACCCGCCCGACCAGCGGTTTGACAGCATGACCGCCGTCGCAGATCACCTGTTGGGGCGTTGATCGCGCGATGAACCGATTCGCTCTCATCGCCGACATTCACGGGAATATATGGGCGCTGGACGCCGTTCTGGCCGACCTCGACCGCCGCGGCGTGAACACCGTCTTCGACCTGGGCGATTCGCTGTGCGGTCCGCTCGAGCCCGCGGCCACCGCCGACCGGCTCATCGAACGGGCCATCCCCAGCGTCATGGGCAACGACGACCGCGCCATGCTGGAGCAACCGCTGCGGCCGCAGCACCGCGCCTGGATTACGGCCCTTCCACGCACGCGCGAGCCCTTCGCCGACGTCCTGCTGTTTCATGGCACGCCGGATTCGGATCTGGTCTACCTGCTGGAGGAGGTGCGGCCCGAGGGCATTCGCCTGCGCGATACGGCGGGGGTGCGGCAACTGATCGGCGACCGTGGCCACTCCCTGTTTGCCTGCGGCCACTCGCACCTGCCGCGGACGGTATGGCTCGATGAGCGCAGCCTGATCGTGAACCCGGGCAGCGTGGGGCTTCCGGCCTATCGTGGCGATGAACCGTACGCACACGTCATGGAAGCGGGCAGCCCGCACGCCCGCTACGCGATGGTCACGAGGGTGGGCCCGGAGTGGCAGGTGGAGCACATCGCGCTGCCCTACGACTACGCCGCGGCCGCGCGCGCCGCAGCAGCCAACGGCCGCCCCGACTGGGCCGGGTGCCTGCTCACCGGACGCGTCTGAATCGCCGCCTCAGGCGTGTTTCTCCAGCTCCTCTTTCGAGACGTCGCGGATGTGCGTGGCTATCCACCATGGGAAGCCGAACGGATCTTTCACGCCAGCCATGCGATCGCCGTAGAACTGGTCGGCCGGCTCGCGCGTGCTGGTGGCCCCGGCGGCAAGCGCCTGGCGGTACATGGCGTCGCAATCCTCGGTGTAGATGAGCAGCGCCACGGCTGACCCTCCGTAATGTTCGGCGCTGAACGCGTTTATCTCGGGAAACTCGTCCGCCATCATGATGTACGAGTCGCCAATGCGGATCTCCGCGTGACCGATCCGGCCGTCGGGGCCGGCCATGCGGAGTTCTTCCCGCGCCCCGAACGCTTTCACGTAAAACGCAATGGCATCGGCGCATTTCCTGAAAATCATATACGGTTGAACGCTGTGGTAACCATCGGGGATGGGCTTTACCTGGGACATGAATCGCTCCTCCTGTCCGTCGATTGTCGCCTGGGAAGGCGCCGGGCGGATTGTAAGAATTTGACCGGACCGTCTCAGGGCAGCGGCACGTGGTTCAGGTGCGGGGTGGCCAGCGCGGAATACGCACCGGGCGTGAAGCCGGAGAATCCCTGAAAGTCGTGAATGAAGTGCGCCTGATCGTAGTAGCCGTTTTCGAGCGCCACCCGCGCCCAGTCGATCTGGCGGCGGCCATGAAAGGAACGCAGCGCCTGCTGGAAGCGGCGGACGCGCGAAAACGTCTTCGGGGTCAGCCCCACCTGCCGGTGAAACAGCTCGATGAAACGCCGCGGACTGAGGCCGATGCGCTCGGTCAGGGAAGCGATGCTGCCGCCCGGCGGGCACTGACAGAAATGCCGGAGCGCGCAGGCGACAGCCGGATGCAGTTCCGGGGGCCGCACCAGTTGGGCCAGCAGGCTGCGCTCGAGAATCGCGAACATGGCGTCCACACTGGGCGCGGCCAGAAGCTGCTCGCGGATGCGCCGGCTCTGTGCTGGCCACAGGTCGTCCAGAGCAACCGAGGCGCCCTCCGCCTCCGAGGCCGGCATGCGGAAGAAGGGAAAAGCCCCGCCGGGCCGGAACTGAATGCCGACGACACGCTCCTCCTGGCTGGTATCGATCACGAAACAGTCGGACCGCGCTCCGGAGAGCACGGCGTGGCCGTAGCTGCTGTAGCGGGTGACGTCGTGGGCATCGTAGATGCGGAGGGGTTCGTCGCGCAGGTTCACGATGATGGCGCATTCGCCGTTCGGCAGCAGCCGCTCTTTCGCGTGGGTGGCGGGAGCTCCTTCCCAATACCACAGGCACCCCACCAGCGCGGAAAGCGGCGGGCGCGGAATGTGGCGGAGACTGAGCATCGTCGCGTGCCTCATTGTAGCCGACGCGGCTGCCGACGCGTGTCCCACCGCCCACCGCTATACGATGAGAGACATGGAGCTGAAAGCCGTCCGCATCGAGATCCCCGAAAACGGCAACGTCATCGTCGGCCAGACCCACTTCATCAAGTCGGTCGAAGATCTCTACGAAGCCATCGTCAATACGGTGCCGCACATGAAGTTCGGCATCGCTTTCAATGAAGCGTCCGGCCCCTGCCTGACCCGCGTGGAGGGCAACGATGCCGAGTTGCAGGCCATCGCCACGCGCAACGCGATGACCGTGGGCGCCGGTCACCTGTTCGTGATCGCGCTGCGCGAAGGCTTCCCTATCAACCTGACCAACGCAATCCAGCAGGTTCCCGAGGTGTGCAGCATCTTCTGCGCCACCGCCAATCCGGTGGAGGTGATCATCGCGGAAACTGAGCAGGGGCGGGGCGTGCTCGGCGTCGTCGACGGCAGTTCGCCGAAGGCCGTCGAATCCGAGGACGCGGCGCGCGCGCGGCGCGAGTTCCTGCGCCGCATAGGATATAAGCGATGACCCCGCGCGTCTTCCACGGCCTCGACGAACTGCGCCCGCTGATTGGCCAGGAAGCGGGCGTCAGCGACTGGTTCGAGATCACCCAGGACGCCATCGACCGCTTTGCCGACGTCAGCGGCGATCATCAGTGGATCCATGTCGACGTGCCGCGCGCGCGCCGCGAATCGCGCTACGGCAACACCATCGCGCACGGGTTCCTGACGCTGTCGCTGCTGAGCCATCTTTCCCGCCAGGCCGTGGACGTGCAGAGCGGCTTTCCCATGCGGGTGAATTACGGGCTCAACCGCGTGCGCTTCCCATCGCCGGTGGTGGCCGGGTCGCGCGTGCGCGCGCATCTGGCGCCGCAGAGCGTCTCCGCGAGCGGGATTGTCTGGCTGGTCACCATGGAAATCGAGGGCGGCGAGAAACCGGCGCTGGTGGCCGAGTGGATCACGCGTTTCTACTGATGCCGCCGGAACGGCTTTCTCTGAGCGAGGCGCGGGGCATCGCTCTGGCCGCCCAGGGGTTCGACCGGCCGCGCCCTGGGGACCGCGTGTGCATTCGCCGCATCCGCCGCACCATCCACCGGCTCGGCCTGCTGCAGATCGACTGCGTGAACGTCGTGGTTCCCGCGCACTACCAGGTGCTGTTCTCGCGGCTGGGCCCCTACGACCGGCGGCTGCTGGACGAGCTGGTCTATCGGCGGCGCGAGTTCACCGAGCAATGGGCGCACGAGGCCTCCATTGTACCGGTGGGCACCTGGCCGCTGTTGCGTCATCGCATGGCCACGCACCGCGTGCGGCCCTGGGGTTTCGAGAAGGTGATGGAGCGGCACCCGGAGTACGTCGCCTGGGTGCTGGAGGAGATTCGCGCGCGCGGGGCGGTGGAGGCAGGCGCGCTTGCGCACCCCGAGGGCGTTTCGCGGCTTGACGAGGCTTCACGATGGCTGCGTGAGCACGGATCCTGGTTTGGCAGCGCACCCCGGGCTGTGCTGGAAGCGCACTTCGGCCGCGGTCTGCTGGCGGTGGCCAACCGGCGGGACAACTTCGCCCGCCTCTACGACCTTGCCGAACGGGTGGTGCCCGCCGAGCACCTGAGCCGCGACGTGGAGACCGCCGAGGCCCGCCGCGAATTAGTGCGCATTGCCGCGCGCGCTCATGGCGTGGCCACCGTAGCCGATCTGGCCGACTACTTCCGCATGCCTGTCCGCGAGGCCCGCCAGCCGGTGGCGGAACTGGCGGCGGCGGGCGAGTTGCGCGAGGCGCGGGTGGAGGGCTGGCGAGAGCCCGCGTGGCTGGATCCCAGGGCACGGCCGCTCAAGCGCGGCATCGCCAATGATGCCGCTGCCGCCCTGCTCTCGCCATTCGATCCGGTGGTGTGGTTTCGTCCGCGGCTGGCCCGCCTGTTCGGCTTCGACTATCGCTTCGAGATTTTCGTGCCGGAGGCAAAGCGGCGCTGGGGCTGCTACGTGCTGCCGTTCCTGCTGGGAGACCGGCTGGTGGCGCGCGTGGACCTCAAAGCCGACCGCCCGGGCCGCCGTCTGCTGGTGCTTTCCGCCTGGAAGGAAAAGGACGTGGACGCGCCCGCCGTGTCCCACGCGTTGGTCGCCGAGTTGCGCGTTCTGGCCTCGTGGCTGGGGCTCGATTCGGTGGCGGTGGAGCGGAGGGGCGATTTCAGCCGGCCGCTCGCGTCCGAGCTACGATCCGTTTCCTGAGGCCTTCACGGTTTCGCGAAGGCCCTCACCCACCAGCACGGTCCGGATCAGGCGAAGGTCATTCAGGATGCGCCGGCTTTTCTGCGTGTGGAAGGTAAGCTGATGCATCTTGTAAAGAGCAAGATTGAGCGCCTCCGCGTGACGCCGGTGACTGGTCTCGTCCAGCATTTCGTGAAGCTCGCGGGACGCGCCAGCGATCTCCTCTTCGAGGAGTACCATGAATTCCAGAGCGCTCTCGATGGATTCGAACGGTCGAGTCACTTCGTCGCCCATGTGTTCTATTACCGCACAGTTTGGACGCCGCTGGGGAGGGGGGCTGGTAATAATGGCGTTTTTGTTGAGCGCCTGCGCCCCGCGGAAGGCGCATGTCGCCGCGGTTCCGGCGCCGCCGGCCGGCCCACGCTACTACATCGATCTGCAGCCGGGCTGGCGCCTTCGCGTGGTGACGCCAATGCTGAAATCCGGCGGATTCCGCCCGAAACTGGAGGGAGAGCCGGGCGCTGGGACTCTCACAGCGGGGTCGGATTTCCTCGGATACGAGGTGGCCTTCTATGCGGTGACAGCCCGGAAAATCGTGTTCACGGCCGCGGAAATTCATAACAAGGACGGCGTGGTTCCCTCGGCAGGGCCGCTGGCGCCGCTGTTCCGTCTGCCCGGCGAAACGCGGTACGTGCGGCTAATTTACCTGGTGAGGGTGAGCGAGGCCGATCACGACATGGCGGTGGTGGCGGCGAGCCGGAAGGAGGCGCTCGACCCGTTAACCGCGCAGGTGCGCGCCAACCCCGAGAGTTGCCGGGGCGAACGCGCGACTTTCTGCTTCTGGATACCGGACGGGATCGCGGTGACGCCGGAGATGAGAGCCACCGCGGCGGGTGCGGAGCAATGGGTCCCAGCGCGATAGCTATCTGGGTGTGGCTGCTGTTCGCGCCGGCGGCCGGAGGGTTGTTCGCGGTGAACGGGAGCGTGGAGCCCGCCGGACCGGCGGTGGTGTGGCTCTACGGCGCCACGGTTTCTTTCTCCGCCTCCACCCTTAGCGACCCGGGCGG
>CAYVPZ010000135.1:0-9343 GCA_964453955.1 uncultured Solibacteraceae bacterium
TCCGCATGTGCGTGAACAGCAGGCGCATGGCCGGGTCCAGCGTGATGGCCAGCACGGCGGCCACAATCATGGAGAAAGTCTTGGTGTAGGCGAGCGGCTTGAACAGGCGCCCTTCCTGCGCTTCCAGCGTAAGCACCGGCAGGAAGGAAACGGCAATCACCAGCAGCGCGAAAAAGCTGGGACCGCCCACCGATTTCACCGCGTCGACGATGACGCGCTGGTAGTTTTCCTTGCGCCCGCCGCGCTCCCACTCTTCCAGTTGTTTGTGCGTCTGCTCCACCACCACGATGGCCGCGTCCACCATGGCGCCGATGGCGATGGCGATGCCGCCCAGCGACATGATGTTGGAAGTGAGCCCCATGGCCTGCATGGGAATGAAGCTGAGCACGATGGCCACCGGAATGGTGACCACCGGAATCATGGCGCTGGGAATGTGCCACAGGAAAATCAGAATCACCAGCGAGACGATGACCATCTCTTCGATGAGCGTGCCGGTGAGATTGTCGATGGAGCGGTGGATCAGCTCCGAGCGGTCGTAGGCGGACACCACCTTCACGCCGGCGGGCAGGCCCGGTTCGATCTCGCGCAGCTTCCGCTTGACGCGATCGATCACCTCCAGCGCGTTCTCGCCCTGGCGCATGATGACGATGCCGGACACGGTGTCGCCCGTGCCGTTCCAATCGGCCACGCCGCGGCGCAGGTCGGGACCCAGCACCACTTCGCCCACGTCGCGCACGCGCACCGGAACGCCGCCGGGCGAGGACACCAGGGCGATGCCACCGATATCCGCTTCCGAGCGCGCATAGCCGCGGCCGCGCACCATGTACTCCGCGCCGCTCATCTCGAGCAACCGGCCGCCCACGTCGTTGTTGCCCTGGCGCACCGCCTCCACCACGCGGGAGATGGGAATGTTGTACGCCTGCAGGCGATTGGGGTCCACGTTCACCTGGTACTGGCGCACGAAGCCGCCCAGCGGCGCCACCTCCGCCACGCCCGGCACCGAGCGAAGCTGATAGCGCAGAAACCAGTCCTGCAACGATCGCAACTCGGCCAGGTTGTGTTTGCCGGAAGTGTCCACCAGAGCGTACTGGAACACCCAGCCGACGCCGGTGGCGTCCGGGCCCAGTTCGGTGCTCACCCCCTGAGGCAGCTTGGAGAGAACCCCGGAAAGATACTCCAGCGTGCGCGAGCGCGCCCAGTACACATCGGCGCCCTCGTCGAAAACCACGTAGACGAAGGAATAGCCGAAGTCGGAGAAGCCGCGCACGGCTTTCACGCGCGGCGCGCCCAGCATGGCTGTAACTATGGGGTAAGTCACCTGATCTTCTATGATGTCCGGGCTGCGGTCCCAGCGCGAGTAGACGATCACCTGCGTATCGCTGAGGTCGGGGATGGCGTCCAGCGGAATGTGCCGCATGGACCAGATGCCCGCGGCCAGCGCGAAGCCCACCAGCATAAAAACCAGGAAGCGGTTGCGCGCGGAGAACTCGATAATGCGGTCAATCATGGTGGCGCCCCGCTGGTTGCATGCGGCTCTCCGAATCAATGAGGAACGTGCCCGAGGTGACAATGCGTTCGCCAGCGGTCAGGCCGGCGACGATCTCGATGCGGTCTCCCGCGCGCTCGCCGATCTGGACCGCGCGGGGTTCGAGGTACCCGTTTCCGCGATCGACGTAGACGGTCTGCTTCGTGCCGGAGTCCATTACGGCGTCGGCGGGGACGGTCAGTTTCCGGGCGGCCGCCAGCGGGAATTCCACGTTCACGAACATGTCCGGCTTCAGGCGGACGCTGGCGTTGCCGGCTTCGAGGCGCACCTTCATGGTGTGGGTTGTCGGGTCCACCTGCGGCTGGATGAAGCTGACGCGGGCGTTGAACGGCGGCGGCTCACCGCTGGGTGAGGTGACCACCGCGTTCTGCCCTTCGCGAACACGGCCGATGTCCGCTGCGAAGATATCCGCCATAATCCAGACGCGGCTGAGGTCGCCCAGCGTGTACAGCTCGGTCTCCGGCGTCACGCGCTGGCTGGGGTACGCGTTGCGCGCCACCACGTAGCCGGACGCCGGCGAAAACAGCGTCACGGTTTCGAGGGCCGTTTTGGTGCGCTCCACCTGGCCGATTTGCGCGGGGCTGAGATCGAACAGCTCCAAACGGCGGCGCGTCGCCTCCAGCAGTATTTCGCTGTTGCCCCACGCTTCCTTCACCGGACCGGCTTTCATCTGGTCGCGCGCGCGCATTGCCAGCAGGAGCTCCTGCTCGCTGGCCAGCATTTCCGGGCTATAGATGGTGAGCAGAGGGTCGCCCTTCTTCACCGCCTGGCCGGTGTAGTCGACGAAGGCCTTCGCGATCCAGCCCTCGATGCGCGAGTGCACGCGGGTCAGTCGGGTTTCGTCCTGGGCCACGCGGCCCACCGCGCGAATCGTCTCCGTCTTCGTGGTGTAGGAAGCGGAGCCGTACTGGACGCCGATCAGTTGTTGTTTGTCGGAGCTGACGTGGATGGCGCCGACCGGAGCCGACTCCGCCTCCTTGTGCTGGTCTTCATACACCGGCACCAGTTTCATGCCGCAATCGGGCGCGATGCCGGGTTTGTCCGACTTATACGCCGGGTGCATGGGATCCACCCAGTAGAGGATTCTCCGGGCGGGCGGCGCGGCGGCATGGTGGGTCCAGCGATAACCACCGACAAAGCCGATTACCAGAGTAGTCAGGATAAGAACGACGTTTTTCATGAGGATCGCCTCAGTGCATTAACTCGACGCCAGTAAGTTCCTCCAGACGCGCCAGCGCCAGGTGGAACTCCTGCATCTGTTCGTGGTAAGTCATTTCGGCGTCGAAGACCGCCATATAGTTGTTCAGAACGTTGAGAAAGTCGGTGGTCCCGTTTTCATAGGACGCCAGCGACGAATCCACCGCGAAGCGGGCCTGCGGCAGGATGGTTTTGTCATAGATCTCCATGAGCTTCGCGGCGGTCTCGGCGGTCAGATAGTCGTCTTTGATCCGGTAGAGCAGCGCCTGTGAGCCGGCCTCATAGGTTCGCCTCGCTTCGGCCACGCCGGCGGACTGTTCCGCTTCGGCGGCGCGCTGCTTGTGACGGTAGATCGGAATGGTCACATCCGCGCGGAACATATACATAGGCGGCATGTCGCCCATGTAGTAATAACCGGCGTTGAGGGTGGTGTCGGGATAGTAATCCTTGTGCGCGAGGTTGAGCGCGGTCTCGGCGCGTTCCAGCATCTTTTGGTCGCGTCGCAGCGAGGGCGCGGCCTGGCCGGCTTTCGCCTGCAGCTCCTCGAGCGTGAAACCGATTGGCTCGGCCGGTTCATCGGGCGGTTGTCCGAGCGGAGAATCCGCGGGACGATCCAGCAGCGCGTTGATCTCGGCCTCGCGGGCGCGCCGTTCGCGCTCCATCTGGATCAGGCGCGCCTCCATGACGGAGAGCTGAGTCTGGGCCTTGAAGACATCCTGCTGTGGCGCCTTGCCCACCGAGTAACGCGCTTCGGTGACGCTGAGCAGGTTGCGCAGCAGATCGCGATTGCGCTCCAGCAGCCCCTGCATCAGGTACGCGTGGTGGAGGCGATGATAGGCCTGTTTGAGGCGCGCGATCACGCCGAGCTCTGTGGCCCGGTACTGTTCGGCCTCCGCGCCAGCCTCTTCCCTGGCGACGTCGCCGCGCAACCGCAGCTTCCCCGGCCACGGAAAACTCTGCGACGCCATGACGCCGATGTTGGCGGTGGGCTGGCTTCCGATCCCGGCCCCGGGCAGCGGGTTCCCGCTGCTGTTCCACCCGAAGGACACCGTTGGATCGGGCAGCGCCCCCTGTTCGGCGGGACGCTGGCGCGCCGCCTCCAAACGCTTCTGGGCGGCCAGTATCTCGGGGTTGCGACGAAGCGCTTCCTCCACCAGTGGATGTAACTGCAGCGGCGGCTCCGCGGCAAACGCGGTCACTGCCGTCAGCAGAAGCGGCAACGCACGAATACCCATAGTTCCTCCTCGGTTCACCGACGCAAGTGAACGCGGGGGCGCTAGATGTTCAGGACGGAGTTACGCAGGTACAGATCCGGCGGAGAGTAAGGCGCCGCCACCGTGATGGCGCTGCGCGAAGCCGCCGGGGCCGCGATCGGGCCGGCAATCGCGCCGCTGGGTTCGAGAGAAAAACCGGCGCCGGAGTGGACTTTCTGCAGGTGGTTCAGATCGACCGCGGGGGCCGCGCACTTACCGGATTTCTGGCAGTGACCGCAGGGAGTGCTGCACGAATGCGGCGCCGCGAAACAGGCCGCGCAAGGCCCGCTCACCAGCGCCGCCAGAAGAAGCAGCACCATCGACGAGATGGTTACGCCGCGCATCACTACGCCCCGATTCTACCACGCATAACAGCGTGTGGTGGAAGCCATTACGCGTCCAATTCAGGGAGAGGCAACGAGATTCCGCGGCGGCCGCTCAGTGGCTTCCCGGTGCGGAGTGTCGTCGCCCGTCCCCGAATTGGCGAACGGCCACAATCCGCGGGCCTTACGGTAACCCGCTGCAAAGGCGCGGTTTACTTCCGGTGGACGGGAATAGTAAACTGTAGCTGTCAGACGGCGGAAGTTCGGAACGGTTAGAAGCTCTAAGAAACTTCCTACTCCCGGCTGACTCTTTTATGGGTGGGAAACCGTGTGCCCTCTAGTACGTGGGATCCGGGGGATAACGGTCGCACCTAAATGAAAAGTGTTTAATGCAAAAAGGCCGGATGCTGTCGCGCATCTGCAGTACTGTTTTTATGCCAGCCAACGCAGGCGAAAATGAGTCATCGGCGGCGTGTGCTGGACCGGCTCCTTGCATAGGTGATCTCAGGAGAGGCTATGAACATACTGAAGTGGACGGTAATTCCTGCCGTCGTCGGGCTGGCTCTGGTAAGTCAGGGCTGCCTTGCCACGAAAAAAAACGTGCAGGAACAGATTGCGCCGGTGCAGGCGCAGGTTAACCAGGTGCAGAAACAGAGCGCCGATAACAAGCAGGCCATCGGCGACCTCGACCGGCAGGTAGCCGGCGTGGACGAGAAGGCCGTGGAAGCCGGCAAGCGCGCGCAAGAGGCGGCGGCGGCGGCGCAGCGGGCCAGCGAGGCCGCGGCTCATGCCAACGACACAGCCAATCAGGCCGGCCAGAAGGCGGACGCGGCAAAGTCAACCGCGGATCAGACGGCCGCGAAACTGGATCAGGCCATCGGAAACCTGGACAGCTATCATTTGCAGAACACGCAGAAGGTCTACTTCAGCAGCGGCAAGAGCAACCTGACCAAAGACGAAGAGGCCAAGCTCGATCAGACGATTCAATCGCTGGCCAGCGCAAAATATTACGTGATCGAAGTCGAAGGTTATACCGATCGCATTGGCGACAAGGACTACAATCTCGCGCTTAGCGAGCGCCGCGCCGACGCGGTTCTCCGTTACCTGACGCTGCATGACATTCCATTGCGGAAGGTCCACGTCGTGGGCGTGGGCAACGAGGATCCAAACGCGGTGAACAAGACCCGCGCGGACCGCAAGGAGAATCGCCGCGTGGACCTCCGCATATACACTCTGGACCTTGCGGCGAAGAATTAGTCTCGCTCAAAGGAGCATTTTGCACGGTACGGCGGGCCTCGGGCCCGCCGTTTCTCTTAGTAAGTGGAGGGAAAACCCCGAGGGAGAAATGCCACCAATCGAGTAACTTCCCTCTCGGCGTGGCGTAAAATTTGCCTGCCCGCGAACTCCTGCAAAACAGAATCATCGGCTTGCGCATGTGGTACGAATCGTGCAAATGCCGGGCATCAGGGAGGCGTTATGGACATCTGGAAACTCACCCTGGTACCTGCCGTCGCCGGACTCGCATTGATGAATCAGGGCTGTCTCGCAACAAAGAAAAATGTGCAAGCGCAAATTGCGCCCGTACAGGCTCAGGTGAATACCGTACAGAAAGACACTGCCGAGAACAAACAGTCCATCGGAGATCTGGACCGGCAGGTGGCCGGCGTGGATGAAAAGACCGCCGAGGCGGCGCGTCGCGCACAGGAAGCGGCGGATGCCGCGGGACATGCCACCAGCCTTGCGCAGGACGCCGGACAGCGCGCCGACAGCGCTCAGACGGCGGCGAACCAGGTTGGTTCCCGGCTGGATCAGACCGTCGCGAACCTGGACAACTACCAACTGACCAACACCGAGAAAGTCTACTTCGGTTTCGGCAAGAGCGTTCTCACAAAGGACGAGAAGGGCAAACTTGACGAGGCCATTCAGACGCTGGCCAGCGCGAAGAATTACGTGATCGAGGTGGAAGGCTACACCGATCGCACTGGCAGCAAAAGCTACAACGTCGCGCTTAGCCAGCATCGCGCCGACGCGGTGCTTCGCTATCTGGCCGTGCACAACGTTCCCCCGCGCAAGATTCACGTCGTGGCCATCGGCAGCGAGGACCCCACCGCCGAGAACAAGACCCGCGACGAGCGCAAAGAGAACCGCCGCGTGGAGGTGCGCGTCTACGCGCTGAATCTCAACGCCAGCAACCAGGGCATGGGCGCCAGCAGTGCGATGCCCGAGAGCGGGGCCAGCAACCCTTCCAGCGACACCAGTCCGCAGCAGTAGACTGCAACTCGAAGCTCATCCTCGGAACGGCGGGCGCCCCTGGCCCGCCGTGTTTTTGCCTCCCCATCCCTGAGATTCTGGGAGCCGCGCAAACGAAGCCACGTTCGGACTGACTATTGGTATAATTATTCACAAGGATGAATAAGTAACCAGTGATCCGGGCAGGCATCGTGGGATTCCGAGGGTACAGCGGGGCCGAGCTGGTCCGCCTTCTGGACCGGCATCCGCACGTCCAGCCGGTGCTAATGGAGCACCGCAGCGACACGGGAGACGCCGCCCAGCCAGCCATCCCGTGCACCCCGGAAGCGGTTAAAAATGAAGAACTTGCCGTGGTCTTCCTGGCCACGCCGGCGGAAGTCTCCATGGATCTCGCGCCGGCCATGCTGGACGCCGGGGCGCGGGTGGTGGACCTCAGCGGCGCCTTCCGCCTGGGCACGGTGGAAAGCTACGCGCGCTGGTATGGCGCCGCGCACACCGCCCCGCGCTGGCTGGCCGATGCCGTATACGGGCTTCCCGAGTTCTGTCGGCGGCGCATCCCCGGGGCGCGGCTGGTGGCCAACCCGGGGTGCTATCCCACGGCCGCCAATCTGGCCATTCGTCCGCTGCTCGATGCCGGCGTGGTGGACCGCACGGCCGGGATCGTCTGCGACGCGAAATCGGGCGTGAGCGGCGCCGGGCGCAAGCCCAGCCTGAAGACCAGCTTCTGCGAAGTGACCGAGAACTTCTCGGCATATTCGATCCTGAATCACCGGCACGTTGCGGAAGTGCTCATGACTTCCGGGCTGGAGGAGCGCGAGTTCAGCTTCACCGCGCAGCTTATCCCCATTCATCGGGGCATCCTGGAGACCATCTACTTTCGCGGTCAGGGCGTCGGCTCGGCAGAGGATCTGGTGGCCATCTATCGGGAGCGGTACAAAGCCGAGCCCTTCCTGAGGATCTACCCGGCGGGGCAGGTGCCCGATCTGCACGCCGTGGCGCGGACCAACTTCTGCGATATCGGGGTGGTTTACCACAGCGCGAGCGGGCGCGCGGTGGTGGTGGCGGCGATCGACAATCTGACCAGGGGCGCCGCGGGAATGGCCGTCCAGAACATGAATCTGATGCTGGGCTTCGCGGAGACCGAGGGCCTGTTGTGAGGGAAAAGCCGTGAGGGTGCTTGTGAAGATTGGCGGCACGCTGCTGGAGTCCCGCGAATCGCGGCATCGGCTGGCCGGCGAGATCGGCGCGGTGTTCCGCTCCGGGGCGGAAATGGTGGTGGTGCACGGCGGGGGGAAGCAGATGACCCGCTTCCTCGAGGAGCGCGGGATTCAAAGCCGGTTCGTGAACGGCCTGCGGGTGACCACGGCGGATGTTCTGGACGCGGTGATCAAAGTGGTGGCCGGCAGCGTGAACCAGGAACTGGTGGCCGCGTTTGCCGCCGCGGGCGCGCTGGCGGTGGGGCTGAGCGGCGTGGATGCGGGTCTGGCGGAAGCGGAGCCGGTGAGCGCGGAGCTGGGATTCGTGGGCAAGCCGGTGCGCTCGAATCCGAAAGTGCTCGAGGTGCTGACGGCGAACCGGCTGCTGCCGGTGGTGGCGTGCGTAGCCGGCGACCGGGCGGGGAACATCTACAACGTGAATGCGGACCAGATGGCGGTGGCCTGCGCCCGCGCTTTTGAGGTGGACAAGCTGCTTTTCCTCACCGACGTGGACGGGGTGCGGGCGGCCTCGGGCGCCATTCTGGAACGGCTGTCGGCCGGAGAGTGCCGCGAACTGATTCGCGACGGGGTGGCTACGGGCGGCATGCAGGCGAAACTGGAATCGGCCATCGCCGGGCTGGAATCGGGCATCGGCGAAGTGGTCATCGCGCCGGGAGCGCGGCCGGGCATTGTTGGCGAACTCGTTGCCGGCAGCGCCGCGGGAACTCGAATCTCATGAAAAACGCTTTTCTGCTGCCCAACGCGCATACCGATTTGGCTTTGACTATCCGCAAGGCCGTGATGCCTGACATTCACCATCTGCTCGATCTGATCAACGGGTACGCCGGAAAGGGCATCATGTTGCCGCGCACCGAGTTCGAGATGTCCGAGAACATCCGCGACTTCACGGTGGCGTTCTCCGATTCGCAACTGGTGGGGTGCGGCGCGCTGCACTTCTACACGCCCACGTCGGCGGAGGTGCGGTCGCTGGCCGTGGCCGAGGAGTACAAGCAGAGCGGAGCGGGGCGCGCGATTGTCAAGGCGCTGGAGCAGGAAGCGCTGGATGCCGGTCTGGAAACCATCTTCGCTTTCACCTATGTGCAGCAGTTCTTCCGGAAGCTGGGGTTCGTGGAGGTGGAGCGGGGAGAGCTGCCGCTCAAGGCCTGGCGGGATTGCCTGCGCTGCCCCAAGTTCCAATGCTGCGACGAGGTGGCCATGCTGAAGGTGCTGCGGGAAGGGGTCCGCCCGCGGACCGGCTCCGTGGAGCCGTTTGCCGAGTTGATTCAACTGCCTACGTTACATAGATAACAGTACTATTCCTTCCTGTGTAGAATTATTCTACTGTATCTGCCGGAACTCCTGTATAATTCGGTTAACTGGACATTTTTGGGGACGGAAGGCACGCCGGAGGCGCGCATGAAGGCACAGACTGTCGATGTCAAGGAGTCTGCCGGACGCATTCTTTGTTGTACGATTTTCCGGCCCGGCGGCAGGAAGCTGCTGGCCAAGGGCCACGTGATCAGCGATGAGGACGTCCGGCTGCTTGAGACGGAGGGCATGAGCCAGGTCTGGGTGACC
>CAYVPZ010000136.1:0-9339 GCA_964453955.1 uncultured Solibacteraceae bacterium
TACGCCGTGCGCGTGCAGGTGGACCCCGATGCGCTGGCCGCGCGCAACATCGGCATCGACGAAGTGCAGCGGGCCGTCCAGCAGAGCAACGTGAACCTGCCCACCGGCAAGCTGTACGGGGCGCGTCAGGCGTTCACGGTGCAATCGAGCGGGCAGTTGACCACCGCGGCGGCCTACCGTCCGCTGATCGTCGCCTGGCGGAACGGAACGCCCATCCGCCTGGACGAGGTGGGCCAGGTGATCGACAGCGTCAACAACGACAAAATCGCCGGCTGGTACAACGGCAAGCCCAGCATCATCATTGGCATCGAGCGCCAGCCCGGCACCAACACCGTGGAAGTGGCGAAAAACATCACCGAGCTGTTGCCCCAGCTTCGCAAGGAAATTCCGCCGGCGGTGAAAATGGAGGTGGCGTTCGACACCTCGCAGTCCATTCGCCGTTCCATCAACGACGTCGAGTTCACGCTGGTCCTCACCGTCTGCCTGGTGGTGATGGTGATCTTCCTGTTCCTGCGGAACCTCTCCGCCACGCTGATCCCGGGCGTCGCGGTCCCTCTGTCCATCATCGGCACGTTCGCCATCATGTACCTGCTGGGCTACAGCCTGAACAATCTTTCCCTGATGGCCCTCACCTTGTCGGTGGGGTTCGTGGTGGACGACGCCATCGTCATGCTGGAAAACATCGTGCGCTACATGGAAATGGGCCATCCGCGCATGGAGGCCGCGCTGCTGGCGTCGAAGGAGATCGGCTTCACCATCATCTCCATGACCATCTCGCTCGTGGCCGTGTTCATTCCCGTTCTGTTCATGGGCGGGATCGTGGGCCGCCTGCTGCACGAGTTTTCCGTCACCATCGCCGTGGCCATTCTGATTTCCGGGTTCGTTTCCCTGAGCCTGACCCCCATGCTGGGCAGCCGCTTTCTGCGGGTGAGCGGCCAGGCAAAGCACGGCGTGGTCTATCGCGTGCTCGAGAACGGTTTCACCGGACTGGCCCGCTGGTACGACGTCACCCTGCGCATCGCTTTGCGGCATCAGTTCGTCACCCTGCTGGTGGCCTTCGCCATGCTGGGTGGCACGTTGTATCTGTTCTTCACCATGCCCACGGGTTTCATCCCCAGCCAGGACAGCGGGTTCATGTTCGGCGTCACCATGGCCGGCCAGGATATTTCGTTCGATGCCATGGCGCAGAAGACGCGCGCCGTGGCGGACATCGCCGGTCACGATCCCAACGTGGACAGCGTGGGCGCCTTCGTCATGGGCGGAAATCAGGGCTTCTTCTTCGTGGGGCTGAAACCGCGCGATCAGCGCGCGCTGTCGGTGGATCAGTACATCGCGGCCATGCGCCCGCGGCTGTTCATGGTGCCGGGCATTCTGGCGTTCATGCAGAATCCGCCGCCCATCACCGTGAGCGGCCAGTATTCCACCAGCGTCTACAATCTCACGCTGCAGAGCGCCAACCTGAAGGAGATGTACTCGTGGACGCCCCGGATCATGGCGAAGATGCGCACGCTCCCCGGCTTCACCGACGTCAACAGCGATCTGCAGGTAAGCGCTCCGCAGGTGCTGGTGGATATCGATCGCGACCGTGCGCTGGCGCTGGGCGTTACGCCGCAGCAGATTCAGGACGCTTTGTACACGGCCTACGGAAACCGCCAAGCGTCCACCATCTATACGCCATCGAACGAGTATCAGGTCATCGTGGAAGTGGAGCCGCGGTTCCAGCGCGATCCCAGCGCCCTCTCGAAGCTGTACATTCGTTCCTCGAACGGCCCGCTGGTGCCGCTGGACACCGTGGTCCACACCTCGCGCACAATGGGGCCGCTGAGCATCAATCACTTCGGGCAATTGCCGGCGGTGACGGTTTCGTTCAATCTTCTGCCGGGCTTCTCGCTGGGTCAGGCGGCGGACCAGGTCTACAAGGTGATTGCCGACATGCGCATGCCCCCGACGGTGACCGCGAATTTCCAGGGCACGGTGAAGGAGTTCCAGCAGTCGTTCCAGGGCATGTCGATTCTGCTGATCGTGGCCCTCGCGGTGATCTACATCGTGCTGGGAATCCTGTATGAGAGCTTCATTCATCCCATCACCATTCTTTCGGGCCTGCCCTCGGCGGTGTTCGGCGCGCTGCTGGCCCTCAAGCTGTTTCACAAGGAACTCGACCTGTATGCGTTCGTCGGAATCGTCATGCTGTTCGGCGTGGTGAAGAAGAACGCCATCATGATGATCGACTTCGCTCTGGAAGCCCAGCGCGTCGACGGCAAGAACCCGCGCGAGGCCATCTACCAGGGCTGCATGCTGCGCTTCCGCCCCATCATGATGACCACGGTGGCGGCGCTGTTCGGCACCATGCCCATCGCGCTTGGCTACGGCGAAGGCGCCGACGCGCGGCAACCGCTGGGCCTGGCGGTGGTGGGTGGTCTGGTGCTTTCGCAGTTCCTGACGTTGTACATCACCCCGGTGATTTACCTCTATATGGAGCGCCTGCAGAACTTCGTGCGCGGACGCCGTCCGGCGGAAGCGCCCAGGGGAGTGCTGGCGCAAGCGTAGCGGCGGACACGCGGCGCCAGCCGCGTTTTCATCGCGGCAGATCCGATACCATCACTGGAGACAGGAGAAATCCCATGCGAGTTTTGGCCCTCATGCTGTTCGTTGCCGCACTGGCCGCGTTGAGCGGTTGTGGCAGGTCGCGCATCACCACGGAAATCAAAACCGGCGGCGCCTGGACGCGAACCGACTCCTTCACCGGTCAGGAAAAGAAGGAAGGCCAGATGGCCCCAACCATCGACGACATCTTCGTCATTCCATCCGGCGCCCCATGGAAGTCCCAGACCGCGAAAACGGACAAGGACGTCACCATCGTGCTGGAGCGAACGCTCCGCGCGGGCGACTCGCTGAAAGGCGACCTCTCCATCCGGGCCGACGCGGACAAACTGGAACTGGTGAACGCCGCCACCGTAAGGCAGGTAGCGCCGCGGCGTTTCGAGTATCGCGAGACGCTCTCCTGGAAAGCGCCAAGAGCCGCTGGCATCGTCGGCCTCAAGCCGGAGCAGCTTGCGCAAATCAAGGCCGCTCTGCCGGCGCCGCTGGCCACCGACGAAAACGCGCGCGGTCTCGCGGTGAAAGTGGGCGCGCTGGTGGTCCCGCTGATGTTCGGTCCCGGCGATCCGCTGCTCGCTCTGGGCCTGCTGCACCCCGATCTGGCCGAGCGCCGGGCCAGCCAGCGCATCGGCGTGCTGATGATGGGTGCGCTCGAGCAGCAGTTCGGCGACCGCATGCCGGTGGAGCAGCGGAGAGAAGTGGTGAGGAAAATCATCGCGGGGTCTTTCGCGCTGGAACGCCCGGCCCAGCCCGATCCCTCGGCCGGCCCACCCGACAAGAGTTCCGCCGGCGGGTTGACGCCCCTAATGTTCATCGTCAAAACGCCCGGCCGCGTGGTTTCCTCCAATGGAGAGACCGATGAGTTTACGGGCGAGGTGTACTGGGCGCTATTCCCCGAGGCTGCTTCGCTGAAAGACGTAACGCTCACGGCGGTCTGCGAGCTGCCGGAGTGAATCCGCGTAATCGTCACAACTGAAATCCCATTGACATCTCATTGAAACGTTGGTCATGTAGCGTTCGCATTGTAAACACGAATGCGACGCATTGTCATCGTTTATTTCGACGCGGGCGGCGGCCACCGGGCGGCGGCGCGCGCTTTGGCCGAGAGTATTCGCCAGCAGGGGCGCCCGTGGCAGGTGATCGCGCTGAATCTCGACGACGTGCTGGAGCCCGTCGATCCCATTCATCGCGCCACCGGAGTCCGCGGCGGCGAACTGTACAACCGCGCCCTGCGCATGGGCTGGACCGCCGGATCGGCGCAGGTGCTCCCGGTCATGCACGGCGTCATCCGAATGCTGCACTCGCGCCAGGTCCGTCTGCTGCAGGACTACTGGCGGCATCTCGAACCGGACCTCGTCGTGTCGGTGGTCCCGCACTTCAATCGCGCGCTGTTCGAGAGTCTCCGCGCCGAGGCGCCGCGCACTCCCTTCGTCACCGTGATCACCGACCTTGCCGATTACCCGCCGCATTTCTGGTTCGAATCGCAGGACCAGGATTTCATCTGCGGTTCGGAGCACGCGTGGCAGCAGGCGCGCGCTCTGGGCGTCGGCGCCGGCCGCATCTGGCGCGTGTCCGGCATGATTCTCCACCCGCGTTTCTACGATCCGATTCACGCGGACCGCGCCGCCGAGCGCCGTAAACTCGGCCTGCTTCCCTCGCTGTCCACCGGGCTGGTGCTGTTTGGCGGCTACGGATCGCAGTCCATGCTGGAGATCGCCCAGCGGCTGGCGGCGTCCGCGCGACGCATTCAACTGATCTTCCTGTGCGGACGAAATCAGAAGCTGGTGCGGCGGTTGCGCCGGCTGGATCTGCCTTTCCCCACGCACGTGGAAGGCTTCACCGAGGACGTGGTTCGCTATATGTGGCTGAGCGACTTCTTCGTGGGCAAGCCCGGACCCGGCTCGGTCAGCGAAGCGCTGGCCATGCGGCTGCCGGTGATCGTGCAGGCTGGACCCGGGACGCTGGCCCAGGAACGGTATAACGTGGAGTGGATCCGGCAGCAGGGCCTCGGCATTCCCGTGCGCACGGTGAGGGCCATCCCCCGCGCCGTGGACGAGTTACTGCGGCCCGCCGTGCGCCGCCGCATGCTGCGGAATATCGGAAGGGTGAGCAACCGGGCCGTCTTCGAGGTGCCGGAGATCCTCGACCGCATTCTCTCCGAACGCCTCGCTTCCACCAAAACACTCCTCCGCCGGGATGTTTCATCGAACCGTGACCCGCGCGACATCGCCGTTTAAGCGTTCGTGCCGCATCCTCGGGTATGCGGACACTGACGGGTGAGGTGGCCGGCCTGCCGGTCTTTTTTCAGAATAAATCCACGCTTCCGAAATTCCGAACCGTTGTCTCACTCCATGGCCATACTCTGTACTCGCGCGAGAGTCTTGGCTTCATCAACGCGCTGTCGAGGAAAGTGCCGTTGATTCGCGTCGCCCTCGAGCGCGGCGCCGCGCAGTATCGCCGCGTGAAGGGAACGGACCTCGATCTCACGCGGGCGTGGTGGACGCCGCCGCTGGCTCCCTACGGCGCCTGGCGCCTCGAGGCGGATCGCATTACCAGCCAGTTCGGGGCGCACCCGCTGGTTTCTCTCAGCGATCACGACGACATTGAGGCCGGGGTCACGTTGCGCGTTCTCGAAGAGTGCTCCGCGGTGCCCGTCTCGGTGGAATGGACCGTGCCCTTTGGCGGCACGTTTTTCCACATGGGTGTCCATAACCTGCCGCCGGACGAGGCGCGCGAAATCATGGCCGGGTTGCGCGCGTTCACGGCCAACCCGGTCGAAGAGGGGCTGCACGATTTGTTCGCGGCCCTTGACGCGCACCGCTCGGTTCTCATCGTCTTCAACCATCCCTGCTGGGACGAGTGCGAAGTCGGCCGGGCGGCTCACATGGCCGCCGCGCGACGCTTCGTTGCGGCATACGGCAGCTTCCTGCACGCATTCGAGATTAACGGCTTGCGGCCCTGGGAGGAGAACCGCCGGGCCATCGACTTCGCTATCGAGTGCGGCAAACCGGTCATTTCCGGCGGCGACCGCCATGCGCTGGAGCCGAACACCGTGCTGAACCTCACCAACGCCGGAACATTCGAAGAGTTCGTCGCCGAAGTGCGCGATGGCCGCAGCCAGGTGCTGGTGACCACCGGGTACACGGAACCGTTCGCGTTGCGCATCCTGCACAATATCTCGCAGATCCTGGCTTACCGCGAAGACCATGGCATGGGCTGGCGGCGCTGGAGCGACCGCGTCTTTTACACGTGCGATGATGGGGTGGTTCGCTCGCTCAGCGAGTTCGAGTTATGGAAGCAGCGCGAACCGGTGGCTGTGGCAGTGTTCGTCCGGGGGGTACGGATTCTGCACGCGCCTCCCTTTCGCGGAGCGTTCCGGACCATGCTGGGAGGGCGCCGCGGAGTGGCTCTGTGAAGCCCGCGGTAGCTTTCTTCACCGATAGTTTTCACGAAGCCAACGGCGTCGCGCTCACCAGTAGCGAGTTCGACCGTTTCGCCCACGCGCGCGACTTCCCGTTCTTCTCGGTCCATGCGGGGCCGGTCACCAAACACGAGAAGGACGGCGCCTACGAGTCGTACGAGCTCGCCAACAGCGGCGCCACCCTGCGCCTGGAGCACGACCTCTTCTTCGATCTCCGGTTCCTGCGCCATCGCCGCCGCCTCGCACAAGCTCTGCGCGAGTTCCGGCCGGATCTGGTGCACATTACCGGACCGGGCCACCTGGGGCTCCTCGGCGCCATCGCCGCGCACGACCTTGGCGTGCCGCTGGTGGCTTCCTGGCACACCAACGTCCACGAATTCGGCGCGCGGCGGCTCACCAAAATGCTGCGGCGCTGGCCGGCCGGCCCGCGGCGGCGTCTGCCCGCGCTCTCGGAACGGAAATCGCTCGACGTGATTCTGTGGTTTTATCGGCGCGCGCTCATGCTGTTCGCGCCCAATCCCGAGCTGGTGCAGCTTCTGCAGACCCGCACCGGACGGCCGGCGCACCTGATGGTACGGGGCGTGGACACCACTTTGTTCTCACCCGCGCGCCGCGCGCGGGAGGATGACGAGCTGATTATCGGCCACGTCGGCCGGCTTTCCGCCGAAAAGAACGTGCGCATGCTGGCCGATCTCGAACGAGTGCTGACGGAGGAAGGCATTGCGAATTACCGCTTTCTTGTTGTGGGTGAGGGCGGCGAGCGGGCGTGGCTGCGAGCGAACCTTCGCCGCGCCGATCTGCCGGGACTCCTGCGCGGCGTGCCGCTCGCGGAGGCCTACGCCGAAATGGATGTTTTCGTCTTTCCGTCCGAGACGGACACTTACGGAAACGTGACCACCGAAGCGCTCGCCTCGGGCGTGCCTGCCATCGTTAGCGCACAGGGCGGGCCGAAGTTTCTGGTTCGGGAAGGAGTGGACGGTTTTGTGGCCAGCAATGTCGCCGGGTTCGCCCGGGCGGTGATGACGTTGTATCGCGATCGGGAGCTTCTCGCACGGATGAAGCAGCGGGCTCGCGAGGCCGCCGAGCTAAAATCCTGGCCGGCTGTCTTCGAGAGCATCTATGAGAACTACGAGCGCGGCTTCACTACTGGAGTACTTCCTCGGGTAATCGGCGTGGCGTGCGAGTCGGCACATTCACTGTTGGTGTGAGCGCGCCTGGGGAAACCTACCAGTGTTCGAAGTCGTACTTGCGCCTGTTGGCTGCAGGACGCAGCCACTGGTACGCCGCCCATGCGAGACCGCCAAGCACCAGCAGGCCGATCAGGATCTCAGGGACATCCAGGGATGGCATAAAGTCTCCTCATCCAAAATTATACTAGACATCATCAAAAAATCAAATATGACGTCTACATTGATGATTCGCGGCCTGTTGCGAGCAGGATGCGGACGCGGGACCCTACCAGGTTTCGAAATCGTACCGGGGCACGTTGGCCTCGGGATGCAGCCGAATGTAGACTGTCCAGGACAGTTTGGCAAGCAGAAGCAGGCCAATCAGGACTTCCGGGAGACCTAAGGATATCATAAAGAACCTCTCAGCTAAAGTATACTAAACAAGGCATAATAATCAAGAGACTAATTATCCGACTATGCCGTGCTTGTGAGATCCTCACGTTATCCTCATGATTCGCGACGGGTTTTGGCGGCGTTTACCCGCGCCCGCTCCAGACCATGGCCACATGATCCCGGTCGGCCGCGTTGCGGTCGTCCCGATACACCGTCCCGCGCCCATTCCAGCGGAGGGTCCCCGCCGCCGGCCAACTGGTCACCATGATATTGGTGAGACGGTCGTCGCCCGGATTCACGTCGCTCACCCAGGCCGCTCCGAAAGCCTCGCGAAACGTGGCCAGCACATTCCTCGCGAACGCGGACTCCATGTGGCGGTCCATCACCGCGTTCAGGGCCACGCGGTCCGACACCGCGCGCGCATCCCGAAAGAACTCCACGGTCACCAGCTCGTTGGGTATGCCCCGGCCCAAGTAAGCGTCGATGAATGTGAATCCGTACCGCTGGCCGTCCCGGTTCAGCCTGCGCACGGCGTAGCGGGCCGAGAGCGGCAGGAAGCGCACCTTCGCGGGCAGCGGCTGGCGGAGAAACTGCCGCTCGGCAATCCCCCTCACCACGGGGTCCACATCCACGGCGTCAACCCGCCGCACCCGCGAAAACGCCGCCGCATCGCGCGGAAACGTGAACCCCGCCGAGCCAATCACCAGCACTGTCTCCGCCCCGCTCCCGGCCAGCGCCTGATCCGCCGCACGCACGTACGCGAACGCGGTTTCGCCCGTGTCGGCGTATACACCCGAAGACCGGCTCCCGCTCATGATGAGCGTGCGCCGCGCCCGGCCATCGTCGTCCTCCTCGTCAATAATGTGAATGGATTGGTAAGCGCTGTCGAAGGCAAACCCCCGTTGCCCCCGCCAGGCGACGGCGTTCACGGCGATCACCGCCACCAGCGCCGCGCCTCCGAAGCCCAGCACTCTGAGCGCCCGCGGGTGCCCCATGGCCATCACGCCCGCGGCGGCGGCCAGCAAAACACAAACCACCACAGTGGAGTGCGCCACGCCGATCCACGGGAACAGCCAGACCGGGGTCACGATGCCGCCCGCTACCGAACCCACCGTCGAAAAGAACAGCACCTGCCCCGAGGCCTTGCCCGCCTTCCCCTCCACGTTGGTCAACTCCGCCAGCATGGGAACAGTCTGGGAAGCGAGGTAGATGGGCAGCAGAAAAAGCAGCGCGGACGCCGCGCCGATGGCCAGCGGCAGACCCAGACCGAGGTCCAGCGCCTTCTCGATGGTGGCCGCTTCCAGCGGAAACGCCACCGCTCCGTACAGCACGGAGGCGATCAGCAGATTCCGCGTCAGCGCGGTGCGGGTGCGCGCCCGGTCCCAGCGCGCCGAGAGAGCCCCGCCGCGCCAGTATCCCGCGCTCAACGCCAGCAGCACCACGCCCAGCATCACGCCGGTGAGGGTGATGCTGGAACCGACAATGGGGATGGCCAGACGAATGGCGATCACCTCCACCGCCAGCGTGGAGAAGCCTTCAATCAGCGCCACCGTCCATGGCACGAGAAACGCACCGCGGCCGCGGGACTCGGATGTCTGCACACTCACATTGTCTGGCATCCCGCAGTGGCGGGCGGTCGGCAACCAGGACTTGTCCCGTTCACGGCCCCGCCGCGGTCACCGTCAGCGTCACCGGCGCGCTGGCCGCCCCGCCCACCGTAACCACCACCGGCTGCGGGCCCAGCGGCGCGGTGGCCGG
>CAYVPZ010000137.1:0-9329 GCA_964453955.1 uncultured Solibacteraceae bacterium
GCCGCGACCTGCGCGAGTGTCTGCTGCTGCAACTGGAGAGCCGGAACGCGCGCGGCGGCGTCGCGTGGCAGATTGTGGACCAGCATCTGAAACTGCTGCAATCGCGCCAGTATCGCGATCTCGCCCGCCTGCTCGGCCGCCCCGCCGAGCACATCCAGATCGCTGTGAGCGTCATCCGCCGGCTGGACCCCTGGCCGGGCCTGCGCTATTCGGCCCCCGGCGCGCGGCAGATCGAACCCGACGTCTACATTTCCAAGGACGGCGACGAGTACCTGATCCAGCTCAACGAGGACGACCTTCCGCAGCTCCGCTTGAACGCGCAGTACAAGCGCATGCTCGACCGCGATCAGGAGCCCAGCAAGGAAGTTCGCAACTACGTCAAGGAACGGTACGCTTCCGCGCTGCAGCTCATGAAGAACATCGAGCAGCGCAAACACACCATCCTGCGGGTGTGCCAGTCCATCGTGCGGCGCCAGTTGGATTTTCTCGAGAAGGGCATCGATTATCTCAAGCCGATGATGATCAAGGAAGTGGCCGAGGAGATCGGCGTGCATCCCTCGACGGTGAGCCGGGCGGTGGCCGGCAAGTATACCCATACGCCCCAGGGCGTGTTCGAACTGCGCTATTTCTTCTCGGAAGCCGTGCAGGGCGCGGCCGGCAGCGGGACGCCTCTGCTGATTCTCAAGCGCAGGGTGAAGAAGATGATCGAGGAAGAAGACCACGCCAAGCCGCTCACCGACGAACAGATCACCGAGCGGTTGCGCAGCGAAGGAATCGATGTCACGCGCAGGACCGTAGCCAAATATCGAGAGGATATGCGCATTCCGTCCACTCATCAGCGGCGCGTGCGAACCTGAGATTTCTCCGGCCGGAGGTGATTTCGATGAAACTTGTCTACACAGGCAGGGAGGCGGAATTCCCGCCCAATCAGGCGAAGAAACTGGACGCCCGATTTGCGCGCGTCTCCCAACTGCTGGGTCGCGGGGAGCACGAGGCGCGCGTCACGCTGACCAAAGAGCGGTTCCTGCATCAGGCCCGGATCAACGTGAATGTGTGGGACCACCAGGTGGACGCTGTGGGCGCCGATGCCGACCTGTTCACGGCTCTGAGCGGCGCGATCGACCATCTGGAGAAGCAACTGGCCAGGCTGCGCACGAAATGGCGCGATACGAAGCGCCACAAAGAGGCGCCCCAGCGCACGCCCGAAGCGAGCGCGAAGCGGGCCGAGGCCGCGCCGAACGGCGCCGCACCGAAGGCGAAGGCCCCGAGCAAAGCCGCAAAGAGGCCCACTCCGAAGATCTTTCGGGTGGGCCAGTCCGACACTCCGGACCACCGCGTCAAACCGATGACCGTGGAAGAGGCCATGCTCGAAATCGACGCCGCCGAGGACTACCTGGTCTTCGAAGAGGCGGGCTCCGGAAAGCGCAACGTGCTGGTCCGCCGCAAGGACGGCCACTTCGACCTGATCGAGAGCTAACCGCCGGCGAAAACGCCTGCTCCACAGCCTTTGTAGAGCAGGCCTTTGGCCTGCGACGACCAGCGCCTTACACTGGAAACTAGTGGCGCAGCCTGACAGCGGTTCCCACACCAGGGCGAAGCGAACCGGCTCCGATGCCCCGGAGCTGGTCATCCTGACCGGCTTCAGCGGCGCGGGCAAAGGCACGGCTCTGCGCGCCTTCGAGGACCTCGGCTACTATTCCGTGGACAATCTGCCGGTGGGCCTGATCTCCAAGTTCGCCGAACTGGTGCACTCCTCGCATGAAGTGCGTCATGCCGCTCTTGTGGTGGACGTCCGCGAAGGAGAGGAACTGGCCAAACTGCCCGCCCTCCTGAAGAGCCTGCGCCGCAAGGTTCCGGTGCGGCTGATCTTCCTTGAGACCGACGACCGGACCCTGATGCGCCGGTACAGCGAGACCCGCCGGCCCCACCCGCTGGGGACCGGCCTGTCGGTGGCCGAGAGCATCCAGAGCGAGCGCGAGCGTCTGCAGCCGATACGCGAGGCCGCGGATCTGGTCATCGACACCTCCGGGCTCAACATCCACGAACTCCGCGAGATCATCGGAGAGAAATTCTCCGGAAAGCGCGACGAATCGAACCTGCGCATCGAAGTGACCAGCTTTGGCTACCGGCACGGCCTGCCCATGGACAGCGATCTTGTTTTCGACGTGCGCTTCCTGCCCAATCCGCACTACATTCCCGAGTTCAAGAACAAGACGGGCCGTCATCGCGGGGTGGCCGGCTACATTCGGTCCTTCCCGCAGACCGCCGAGTTCGTGACCCGCATTGTCGACCTGCTGGTCTATCTGATCCCCCATTACGTCCAGGAAGGTAAGAGCTACCTGACTATTTCATTTGGCTGTACCGGCGGACATCACCGCTCGGTGATGATCGCCAGCGAGATCGCCCGGCGGCTCGCCAAAGCCGGCTATAAGGTCAAGGAGACGCACCGTGACATCCGCAAGAACTGAAATCGCCACACTCATCTCGGCGCTGTTCTCCGTTGGCCTGACCCTTGCCGCGCCCGATCAATCCGCCGCCGAGCGGGCCACCGAACTGGCCGAGCAGGGAAATTGCTCCGAGGCCATGCCCCTGATCCACCAGGCTCTGGAGCAGGACACCCAGATCCAGGACCGCGATCTGAAACGCCGCATGGGCGCCGCGGGCGTGCGCTGCGCCATGATGCTGGACCATCGCGGCGCCGCCACCACGTTGCTGGCCTGGCTGGAGCAGGAGTTTCCGCACGACCCCGAAATCCTCTTCATGGCCACCCACGTGTTCGCGGATCTTTCGTCGCGCAGCTCGCAGGAATTGATGGACGTGGCGCCCAATTCGCCGCTGGTGGTGGAAATCAACGCGGAGAATTTCGAGAAGCACGGCGACTGGAAGAAGGCCATCGCCGAGTACCGCGTCCTGCTCCAGCGTGAACCGAACATGCCGGGAATCCACTCCCGCATCGGCCAGATCATCCTGACGCTGCCCGCCACGGCCACATCCAATGACGAAGCCCGCAAGGAGTTTGAACAGGAGCTGAAGGTCTACCCGCAGAACGCCGGAGCGGAATACTTCCTGGGCGAGTTGGCCCGTAAGAGCGGCCACCTGCCACAGGCGATCGAGCACTACACCAACGCCACGAAGCTCAATGCCGGCCTGGCCGAGCCGTACTTCGGTCTGGGCCGCTGCCTGCTCGATTCCGACCGCGCGGCCGATGCCGTGGCCCCGCTGGAAATGGCGGCGAAGCTGGCGCCCGGCAACCCGACCATCCACCTCAACCTCGCCCACGCCTACCAGGAAGTGGGACGCAGGGAGGACGCGGCCCGCGAGTTCGCGCTGCAGAAAAGCACCTCGGAGAAGATCCAGCAAAACACCGAGACGGTCAAGCGCAACGTCTCCGGCGTGCCGGCTCCGGATAGCGGCGGCAAGTGAAAGCGGCGCTCCTCACGGCCGCCGCGGGCTGCGTCTTCGTCGCCGCCGCCATCGCGGTTCAATCCGCGCGGCCGCACTTCATCGACGTCACCGCTCGCTCGAAGTTTTCCTACATCACCAATAACGATCTCTCGCCCCGCAAATACTTCGTGCAGCCGATGGCCGGCGGCGTCGCCATCTTCGACTACGACAACGACGGCAAAATGGACATCTTCTTCACCAACGGCGCGAAGTTGCCGGAGCTGAAGAAAACCGGCCCCGCGTTCTACAACTGCCTGCTCCGCAACAAAGGAGACGGCACGTTCGAGGACGTGACCAGGAAAGCCGGGCTGCTCGGCGAAAACCTCGGCTACAATCTGGGCGTCGCCATCGGCGATTACGACAACGACGGCTATGAGGACATTTTCATTTGCGGCGCCGGGCGAAACACTCTGTACCACAACAACGGCGACGGGACCTTCACCGACGTCACGGAACAATCGGGGATCGGCGGGAAGCCCGCTGGGGTACTGAGTGTCGGCGCAGCCTGGTTCGACTACGACAACGACGGCCTGCTGGACCTGGTGGTGGCCAACTACACGACGTGGACTCCCCAAACCGACCGGCGCTGCAGCGTCGACGGCGTGGAGTATTATTGCAGTCCGACGTTTTACCCGCGTGCCGCGCATCGGCTGTATCACAACCTGGGCCACGGCCGCTTCGAGGACGTGACCGAGAAGTCCGGCTTCGCCGCCGCGCCGGGCAAGGGAATGGGAATCTCCATCGCCGACTTCAACGACGACGGTTACCAGGACGTCTTCATCGCCAACGACACCGAGCCGAACTCTTTGTTCATCAACAAGGGAAACGGCACCTTCGAAGACCAGGCCCTGCAGCTCGGCGTCGCCTACAACGACGATGCCAAAGCGGTCTCCTCCATGGGCAGCGACGCCAAAGACTACGACAACGACGGCCGCGTGGACATCTTCACCAACAACCTGATGGGGCAGATCTGGCAACTCTTCCGCAACCGCGGAGATTTCTTCCGCTACGTCCCCGATCAGGTCCACCTGCAGCAGCTCAGCGAACCGCTTTCCGGCTGGAGCACCGCCTTTATCGACTACGACAACGACGGCTGGAAGGACCTGTACTCGGCCAACGGAGACGTCGACAGCATCAAGCCAAACGCCCGCCAGCACGACACCATGTTCCGCAATATCGACGGCAGGCAGTTCATGGACGTGTCCGATCAAATGGGCCCCGCCTTCCTGCACACCGGCTATCAGCGCGGGTCGGCCATCGGCGATCTCAACAACGATGGCTTCGAGGATCTGGTGGTGACCTCGCTTATGGAGCGGCCGCGCATCCTGCTGAATTCGGCCGACAATGGCAATCACTGGCTGACGCTGGAGCTGGTGGGCCGCTACAGCAACCGCGACGCCATCGGCGCGAAGGTGAAACTGACCACCGCCTCGGGCCGCACGCTGTATAACCACGTGTCGGTCAGCGTCGGCTTCATGTCCTCCAGCGACAAGCGCGTGCACTTCGGACTCGGCGGCGAAAAGCGTATCCAGTCCGTCGAGATTCAGTGGCCGCGCGGCGCCGTCCAGCGGCTGTCGAACATAGCGGCAGACCAGTTCCTGAAAGTGGAGGAGCCGCTGCCGCAGCGAGGGGACACGCAGCGCTAGCTGCGTTTTCGTTGCGCCAGACGAGAACGTGGCTGCCGCCACGTGTCCAGCCTTCCCCGCGCCCCGCTGATATACTTGGCTGAAGAGCTTTGTGGTGGTGAGGTTAGCGCATGGCGGTCGGGCGGACTTCGGCAGCGTCGCACGTCACGGGCCGGGACGCGGGTGGCCCGGGGCGGGATCAGCAGGCCGCCGTCCGTGAGGAGCTCGCGCGCGTTCTGGCCAGTCAGGAATTCCGCACCAGCCGGCGCTCTCAGGACTTCCTCCGCTACGTGGTCGAAAACACGCTCGCCGGCCGCACCGACACGCTGAAAGAGCGGACCATCGGAATCGACGTTTTTGCGAGGCCCGCTTCCTACGACCCCGCCGACGACGCTACCGTGCGCGTGAAGGCCGGCGAGGTGCGCAAGCGGCTGGATCGGTACTACTCCACCGAGGGCCGCGCCGATTTGTTGCACATCGACCTGCCTGCCGGGACCTATATTCCCGAGTTCCGCACAGTAACCCCGCCCGAGGACAAGGACAACCCGCCAGCGGCCGCGCAACCGGAGAAGCACCTGTCCTGGGCGCTGATTGCGACCCTCGCGGGCGTGATCGTGGTCGCCGGTGCGCTGTTTTTCCTGCTCCGCCCGCGGCATCAGGAGACCACTCTCGATCAGTTCTGGGCGCCCGTGTTGCAGGGCTCGCAACCGGTCCTGCTGTCGGCCGCGTACGTGCCGGTGTACGCGCTGGACCGCAAGCCCGGCGAAACCGGACCGCCCCGGCTCAACGAATTCACGTTGCTCACCGACCAGTTCGTGGGTGGCGGCGATCTGATGGCCGTCTCCCGGCTGGGCTCCCTGCTCAGCCGTATGAATCAGCGCTGGCAGGTGAAGATCGGGAGCGACGTCTCCTTCGCCGACCTGCGCACGTCGCCCACGGTGCTCGTCGGCTATTCCTACACGCGCTGGAAGGAAATCAGCCGCGAGCTGCGCTATTTCATCGATGCCGACAAGCGCCCGCTCACGGTCACCGACAACGGCAAGCCGACCGCGTGGACCCTGCCTCACGTCGGTCTCGATCGCCGCACCGACGAGGATTACGCCATCGTCTCGCGGATGTTCCACCCGGAGACTCGCGCCATGCTTCTGGAAATCGCTGGCGCCACCCAGTACGGAACCAACGCCGCGGCGGAACTGGTGAGCCGTCCGGAACTGATGGCCGAGGCGTTGCGCACCGCCCCCTCAGGCTGGCAGCGCAAGAACCTGCAGCTCGTCCTGCACGTGAAAGTGATCTCCGGCACGCCCGCGTCGCCCACCGTAGTAGCCGCCTATTTCTGGTGAAAACGAGCCTGGCGGCCCGGACGGTCCGCGGCGTCCGGGCCGCCACACCGGTTATCGCCGGGCGAGCACGATCTGCGTGGATCGCGGCGGCGAGGCGCGAAGCGCCATTTCGCTTTCGGCTCCGGACACCGCCAGAACGCTTCCCGTATCGGCGCCGGACGGCCAGACGGAGGAAAGAAAGTACGTGCCTCCGTACTTGTTGAACACGAGTTTGCTCTCGTTGTGGTCGTTATTCCGGTTGCCTCCGTGCGTGAGGACACGCACATCGACCTGGCAGGCATCGCACGTGATACCCGTCAGCCCTGACCGTAAGGAATCGGTTACCTTATACTGACCGGCGGGCATGACGCTGGTCCCGACGCGAAACTCGAACGGGATGTCAAATGTCATGCTTTGCTGGCCAAAGGCGGAAGCTGCAGCGAGCAACGCCAGTATGCCCAGCGCCGCGAAAGATGTTTTTCTCATGGTGGACCTCCTAGTAGCCCAGTAAAGGCGGGAATCGTGAGTGAATTCGATTCCTGCTGTTACACCCGCATAAGCGCTATAATCCGGGGGCAGACACAACGAACGGAGAAAAAGTTTGGAAACGACGGGATCTGAGTCGGTAACTGAACTGTTACTCCGCTGGAGGGCTGGAAACCACGAGTGTCTACACCAGTTGATCCCGCTGGTGGAAGGCGAACTGCGGCGCATTGCCCACCGCTACATGCGGAAGGAGCGGTCTGGCCACACCCTGCAGACCACCGCGCTGGTGAACGAAGCCTACCTCAGGCTGGTGGATCAGGCGCAGGTGGACTGGCAGAACCGGGCGCAGTTCCTGGGCGTGGCCGCCCGGCTCATGCGGCACATTCTGGTGGATCACGCGCGCGAACTGCGCCGGGGGAAGCGCGGCGGCGGCGTGCGCGTGCTCCCGCTCGACGAGGGCCTGGTCTTTTCGCCGGTGAAATCGGCGGCACTGATGGCCCTGGACGACGCGCTGCAGGAACTGGCCGGGTTCGACCCGCGCAAGGCTCAGATCGTCGAGCTCCGCTACTTCGGCGGCCTGAGCGTGGAAGAGACGGCGGAAGTGCTCGGCGTGCATCCGAACACCGTCATTCGCGACTGGAGCCTGGCCAGGATCTGGCTCAAACGGGAGATCGGCCAAAAGGGTCCCCATGCAGGCTGATCTGTGGAAGAAGATCGAGGGGTTGTACCAGGCGGCGCTGGCACAGTCACCGGAAACGCGCTCCGCCTTTCTCGCGCGGGCCTCTCCTGACGATCCCACTGGTTCGCCGCGAAGTGCAGTCGCTGCTGGATCAGCAGGCCGGCTCCTTCCTCCAAAGCGCCCCGCTGTCGGCGGCCCAGGCCCTGGGTGCGGGCGTGAAGCTGGGCAACTTCGAGATTATCGGCCTGCTGGGCCGCGGCGGCATGGGCGAGGTGTACCGCGCCCGCGATTCGCGCCTGAAGCGCGAGGTGGCCATCAAGACGCTGCCGCCCGTGTTTGCCGCCGATCACGACCGCATCGCCCGCTTCGAGCGGGAGGCGCGGGCCGCCAGCGCCCTGCACCACCCGAATATCGTCACCGTCTACGATGTCGGCGAGGAAAACGGCGTGGCGTTCATCGTCTCCGAACTGGTGGAGGGCGAGACGCTGGCGCGAGTGATCGCGCGCGGGGCGAACGCCTTCGCTTGCGATCTTTCAACTGGCTGAATTACTGCTGGTCCTGGCTATTAGTTCACGGGTTTGCCGCCTCCGTGGGAATCTGAGAGGCGCATGCCTGCTGCCGATCCTTTGATTGGCTTTGGGTAGTCCAGAGGTTCCTGGGCGCCCTCGAACCGCTACGCTACCGGAACAGCTCTACTGCCTTCCAAACAAAGCGCACGGCAAAGGCGAACAACGCGGCTCCGCCGATGCGAATCACAAGCTTCCAGCCAGTATCGCGCTGGCCGATATGCGGCAACAGGACGAAGTTCTCATGGATGAAGTGGGCGAAGCGCACGGGCGCAAGCATCATGACGGTACCCAGAGAGAGCCAGATAATGGGCAGGACCAGGTACAGAAGGACGCCGGCGAGGATGCGGTAGGCCACGCTACTCTACAATAATCCCGGCCTTCCGGTCGCGCGCTTGTTTCACCATGCCCAGGTATCTGCGCGCCAGTTCATGAATCTGTTCTGCCTTGCGGCGGTGCAGAGCCTCTGGCGGAATCAACTCCCCACCGATGCCCAGTGCGGTGGCCCCGGCCAGAATGAAATTGACCGCGCTGGTTTGATTCACGCCGCCAGTGGCAATCAACGGTACCTGGGGCAGGGGAATCTTTAGAGATCGAATATAGATGTGACCGCCAACGGGGGCGCAGGGGAATATCTTGACGAAATCGACGCCGGCCTTCCACGCCGTGATCACCTCGGATGGAGTTAAGGCCCCGGGGAAAACGACCACGTCGTTCTTCAGCGCGAACTCCACCACCTCCCTGACCAGTCCGGGGCTGGTCAGGAACCTGGCGCCTGCATCCAGGCAGCGCCGCGCCGTCTCGGTGTCGAGGACGGTTCCTCCACCCACCACCATGTCCGGGAAGCGCTGGGCCAGTTGGGAGATCACTCCAGCGGCGTTGGGCACCGTGTTGGTGATTTCCGCGATGGGGATGCCGGCGTGGTGCACGGCCTCCGCGCCAAAAATGGCCTGCTCCGGCGAAGATACGCGAAGAGCGGGGATGATGCCGATTTCTTCGACACGAGCGCGAACCTCTGCTTTGGTCATTAATTCAGGCTCCTGCTCCCCACGGCTTCCTTAAGCTGCTCGATGGCTTGCAAGTAAGTGGCCAGCGTCTGGCGGTAAGCGAGTTCCGTGGCCCGGTACGTTCGTTCGGCATCGAGAAAATCGAGCAGGGCCTCGCCGCCGTGATGGTACGCATAGTCGTCGATGTCGCGGCTCCTCGTCGC
>CAYVPZ010000138.1:0-9328 GCA_964453955.1 uncultured Solibacteraceae bacterium
GCGAGCTGCTCACCGACACGCGCGGCACGGCCATCATGAACTCGCTGTATCACAGCCATATCGAATGGCAGGGCGACATCCCCAGACGGCCCACCGGCAGCCTGGTGGCCGACCGTTCCGGCCGGGCCACCGGCTACGCCATTTTCAATCTGCAGGAGCGCGGGGAGATTTTTCTGGCGCCGGGCACGGAGGTCTACGAGGGCATGGTGATTGGCGAGAACTCGCGCGAGAGAGACCTCACCGTGAACATCGTCAAAGAGAAGAAGCTCACGAACATGCGCGCGTCAACCTCGGACGACGCGATCCGGCTGGTGCCACCGCGGATTCTGAACCTCGAACAGGCCATCGAGTTCATCCGCGACGACGAGTATGTGGAAGTGACGCCGCAGTCGATCCGGCTGCGCAAGAAGGTGCTGAAGGCGAACCAGCGGTAATAGTCGCCGCATCCCCGGCGACGCTGTGCTTCGCGGACCACGCTTCTTCCTTTCAGGTGACTCAACCTGCCGTAAACCCCCAACCCTGCCTCCAATTAATTGAATACAAAGGATCTCTAGACCTTTCCGGCCGAGGTACCAGGACTATAAACGGACGTGGTACGGGGCGCGGAAATGGTACCGGTTAGCCCAATGGCCCATTCGTTCCACACAGAGCCAGATGCGAATTTGATGCAGGGAAAAACCCATGAAACTTCTCACACTGGCCCCCATTCTCTTCGCTCTGGCAGCCCCGGCGTTTGCTACGACGCTGACAGCTTCCGGATCGAACTCGTTGTGGAACGTCGATGACCCGAGTTGCACCTCAGCGAGCACCGACAACTGCGTAATTGGCAACCCGGCCGTTTTCGGCATCGAGAGCGCTTCGCTCAGCGTCGACAACAGTGGCGATGTCAGCGCCACCATCCTGACGAACTTCGGGGACACCAATCAGAACATCTACGGCGTGAACTTCCAGGCAGCCGACATGCTGATCACTGCGGGAGGCAACACGTACGCCCTGGTGCTGGACACTCACGGCAGCATGACTGCCGGTTCACTGTACCTCGTCACCGGCACAAGGGACGCGCAGACGGCCCTCACCAACAACAACGGGGGAGTTAACCCCGGAGGGACCTACCGGAACAATCTGCCCGTGTTTGGGTCCTCCGGCGGCAAAACGCTGATCGGGAGCGGCACGGTCGACCTCACCGACTACGGCAACGGATCGACCAGCCCGCTATACCAGATCAGCGTGAGCGGCATTACCGGCGCTACCTCGCTGTTCGACGACGGCAGCTTCACGTTCGAGCTGGCCTCCGCCGACTGCGGGAACGGCGTGGTGTACGGCAGCACACCACAATTCAGCGGCGTCCCGGAACCCGGCACGCTGGCTCTGATGGGCACCGCGCTGGTGGGCCTTGCCTTCCTGCGCCGCCGTCATAAGGGCCGCGGCTGAAAGCAGAATCGCTCGTAAAGGCTCAGGGGCCACCTGAAGTGCATCGTCGCCGCCGCTACCGGATCCAGGGCCGGGGCGGCGGCGCAATGTTAGCATGAAGGGTTGGATTCGGACGGCGATCCACCATCCTCCATGCGAAACGTGATCATTGTCGGTTCCGGCTGTGCCGGAAATACCGCGGCCGTATACGCCGCGCGAGCGAACCTGAAGCCCCTGGTTGTGGCCGGGCACGAGCCTGGCGGTCAGTTATCCCTCACTACACTGGTCGAGAACTTCCCCGGTTTTCCCGAAGGCATTGATGGTCCGGTGCTGGTGGAGAACATCCGCAAACAAGCCGAACACTTCGGCGCCGAATACCTGCATGGCACGGTCATCGAGGCCGATCTCTCCCAACGCCCCTTCCGCATCAATGCCGACGGCGAATGGCATACCTGCCGCACGCTGATTATCGCCTCGGGTGCGTCGGCCCGATGGCTGAACCTGCCCAACGAGCAGAAGCTCATTGGGCACGGGGTCAGCTCCTGCGCCACCTGCGACGGTTTCTTTTACCGGGGAAAGAAAGTCATGGTGGCGGGCGGCGGCGATTCGGCCATGGAGGAGGCCAACTTCCTCACCCGCTTCGCCGACGAAGTGGCCCTGGTGCACCGCCGGGAAACCTTCCGCGCGTCGAAGATCATGCTGGAGCGGGCGCGCGCCAATCCGAAGATCGTTTTCCTAACCGGTACGGCCATCGAGGATGTCCACGATGTCAGCCGGGGCCATGTCACCGGCGTGAAACTGCGCAACGTCGACACCGGGGCCACCTGGGTGCGCGACGTGGACGGCATCTTCGTCGCCATCGGGCACATCCCGAACACGAAGCCGTTCGTGGGCCAGATCGAACTGGACGCCGACGGCTACGTTGTCTCGAAGGGCGGCGCGCGAACCAGCGTCGAAGGCGTATTCCACGCGGGCGATGTGCAGGATCGCGCGTACCGCCAGGCAATTACCGCGGCCGGAGCCGGCTGCATGGCCGCTATCGAGGCGGAGCGTTTCCTCGAAGCCGAAGACCACTGATCCGCGCGTACCCTATGACTTCCGAGCAAGCCATTTCCGTCCGCAATCTCATAAAACGGTATCCGCAGTCGAGTTCCAATGCTGTCGATGGCGTGTCCTTCGAGGTGGAGCGCGGCGGCATCTTCGGCCTTCTTGGCCCGAATGGCGCCGGCAAGACGACCATCATCGGCGTGCTCACCACGGCGGTGATTCCTACCGGCGGCGAGGCGTCCATCACGGGGTTCGACGTGGTGCGCGAGCAGATCCGCGTGAAGCAGCACATCGCCGTGGTTCCGCAGCGCCCCAATCTGGACCGCAGCCTGCTGGTGCGCGAGATCCTGACCTTCCATGCCGCCTACCACGGGGTTCCAAGACGCGAGCGCGAGGCCCATGCCGATCAGTTGCTGAAGGAGTTGGGTCTGTATGAGCGGCGCAACGAGAAGGCCGACCGCTACTCCGGCGGCATGTCCCAGCGGCTCATGATTGCCCGCGCGCTGATGCACAAACCCGACGTCCTGTTCCTCGACGAGCCCACCAACAATCTGGACCCGCAGTCGCGGCTGTTCCTGTGGGAACGCATTCGCGCGCTCAACGAGCAGGGGCTGACCATCCTGCTCACGACCCATGACATGGACGAGGCCGATCAGCTCTGCCAGCGCATCGCCATCATGGATCTGGGGCGCATTCTGGTGAACGATACGCCGGCCGAGCTGAAGAAGCTCATCCCCGGCGGGAATTCCCTGGAATTGCATGTCGAGACCGCCGAGCCGGCTGTTCTGGTGGAGCGCTTCGGCGCGCTGCCCGGTGTCAGCAAGGTGGAAGAGGTGCCCAACACCGGCGCCGAAGCCGAGCCCGGCGTGACTTCGTTTCACGTTTTCGCGGCCGAGGCGGGTGCGCTGGTGGGCGCGGCCGCGCAGGCAATACTGGAGGCCGGTGCGCGCGTGCGCGACATCCGGGTCCGCCAGGCCACGCTGGAAGAAGTGTTTATCTACCTCACCGGGAAGCACCTGCGATGATCACCACGAGATACGAAACCAGCCGCACCCGTCTCGCCCTCGGCGCTTTTGTGGCCACGTTGCACCGCGATCTGGTGGTGACCGGCCGCGAATTCGTCCAGTTCCTGGTGACCGCGCTGATGCAGCCCATCTTTTTCCTGTTCATCTTCGGTAAGATCTTGCCGAGCATCGGACTGGCCGCGCAGGGTTTCACCGCGCTGCTGTTGCCGGGCATCGTCGCTTTGTCTTCCATGCTGGCGTCGCTGCAGGGGGTCACCCTGCCGCTGGTGCTGGATCTCGGCTTCGCCCGCGAAATTGACGACCGCCTGCTGGCGCCGCTGCCGGCGTGGATGGTGGCCGCGGAAAAACTGCTGCTGGCCAGCGTCCGCGGAACCATCGCCGGCCTGACCATCTTCCCCATCGGCTTTCTCATCCTGGGGAATACCTTTGCCGTGCGCACGGACCGCCTGGGAACGCTGGCGCTGATGATCCTGCTGACCGCGGCCACCGGCGCGGTGATCGGGCTGCTGATGGGCACCATCATCAAGCCGGAGCAGATCAGCCTGATGTTCACGTTGATTTTTACGCCGCTGATTTTTACCGGGTGCACCTACTACCCGTGGCCGGCGCTGAATCACATTCGCTGGTTCCAGGCGATCACCATGATTAATCCGCTCACCTATTGCTCGGAGGGCCTGCGCTACGCCATGGTCCCGCCGGTGGGCGGGCACCAGATTCCCACCATGGGGATTGGCTGGGTGATTGTCGCGCTCATTGTGGGCATCGGGTTGTGCGGGTTCGCGGGGACGCGGACGTTCCTGAAGCGCGTGGTGAGCTGAGCTGTGCGCCACCCCGACCTCGCCGCCCGTATCCGCGATGCTCACCGCGGCGGCGGTGTGCCATGCGAGTTGACTGCAAGCGCGGCGTCTGTCATGCTCGGCAAAAGGTACGGCGCGCCTCGCGATCCGCGGCGTTGAGAAACTGACGTGCTCAGGTTTCCGGTTGCCATCCTCGCGGGCGGTCTGGCGACGCGGTTGCGGCCGCTGACCGAGACGATTCCGAAAGCCATGATTCCCATCAATGGCGAACCGTTCGTGGCCCATCAACTTCGTCTTCTGCGCCGGCAGGGCTGCGCGAAGGCCGTCATTTGCGCCGGGCGTTTCGCCGAGGCGATTCGCGATTTCGCGGGCGACGGGAGCGCCTTCGGTTTACGCATTGCATACTCCTACGACGGCGAACGCCTGCTGGGCACCGCCGGCGCTCTGCGGCGCGCCCTGCCCTCGATCGACGCGGACGCGTGCTTTGTCCTCTATGGCGACTCCTACCTTCCCTGCGACTTCGCCCCCGTGGAATGCGCGTTTCTCGCCCAGGGGAAGCCGGCCCTGATGACCGTTTTCCGCAATGAAGGCGCGTGGGATTCGAGCAATGTGGAGTTTCAGGATGGCGTGATTCGCCACTACAGCAAAACCGACCGGACCCTGCAAATGCGCTACATCGATTACGGCCTCGGCATTCTGAGCCGTGCGGTGATCGAATCCATCCCGGACGGCCAGCCGTCCGACCTGGCCCCCGTTTACGAGCGCCTTGTGGAGAGCGGCGAAATGGGCGCGTTCGAGGTTCGGGAACGCTTTTACGAGGCCGGTTCGTTCCAGGGTGTGGCGGAATTGTCCGAGTTTCTGAGGCAGACAAATGGATGACCGGCAGAACAGAGGCGGCGCCGCGGTTTTTCTGGACCGCGACGGCGTGCTCAACGTTCCCGTCCTCCGCGACGGGAAACCATACCCGCCGGCCAGCCTGGACGGGCTGCTGATCTACGAAGAGGCGCCGGCGTGCTGCGAGATGCTGCGGGCCGCCGGTTTCGCTCTGGTGCTGGTCACCAATCAACCGGATGTCGCACGCGGGAGTCAGTCGCATGAAATGGTGGAGACCATCAACACCACCGTCCGGCAGACGCTGAAACTGGACGCGGCCTACACCTGCTATCACGACGATACGGACAACTGCGATTGCCGCAAGCCGAAGCCGGGACTCATTCGCAAGGCTGCTGCGGATCTCAACATCGACGTCCGTGCCAGTTTCATGGTGGGAGACCGCTGGCGTGACGTCGAGGCGGGCCGGCAGGCGGGTTGCCGGACCGTGTGGATCGACCGCGGTTACCGGGAAAAGGCTCCGCCGCACGCCCCCGATTATCGCGCAGGCACCCTGCGCGAAACGGTCGAGTGGATCAAGTGGATCACTCAGTGCGCTGGATCGCGGCTAGCGGAAGGATGAAGAATGGAACCAAAACCTGTTGCCCAGTTGCGCACAAAACTCTTCGCGGACGGAGCGGATCTGGAGGCGATGCTCCGGTTGTACGCGAACCCGCTGATCCAGGGTTTCACCACCAATCCGACGCTCATGCGCAAGGCCGGCGTCAGCAATTACGAGAAATTCGCCCGCCAGGCGCTGACCTCCATTCCCGACCGGCCCATCTCGCTGGAGGTTTTCGCCGACGAGATCCCGGAGATGGAGCGGCAGGCCCGCATCATGGCCGCCTGGGGGCCGAATGTTTACGTGAAGCTGCCCATCACCAACACCCGCGGGGAGTCCGCTCTCGCTCTGGTCGGCAAGCTGAGCCGCGAGGGCATAAAGGTGAACGTGACGGCCATTCTCACCGAGCGGCAGATCGCGGAGACCGTTGCCGCTCTCGATTCCGGCGCGCCCTCGTGCGTTTCCGTTTTCGCCGGCCGCATCGCCGACACGGGCAGAGACCCGGTGCCCATCATGACCCGGGCGGTCGAGGCCATGATCGGGCAGCCGCAAATGGAGCTGATCTGGGCCAGCCCCCGCGAACTACTGAACATCTATCAGGCCGACGCCATCGGCTGCCACATCATCACCGCCACCACCGATATCCTCAACAAGCTGCAACTGAGCGGCAAGGATCTGGACCTCTACTCGCTGGAGACCGTCCGCATGTTCTTCAACGACGGACAAGCGTCCGGGTTCACCCTGTAACAGTGTCACCTGCCGTGTGGAGCAGGCGTTTTCGCCTGCTTTCGCCCGTCATGCGCTCTCGTGTAATCCCAGCGGCGCGACCGCCCAGTCGTACAAACCCCCGGGACCGGGCAGCGCCGCAAGGAACCGGCGAAGGTCCCGCGCATGGTCCGGTGTTTTCGCCAGCAGCATGAGGAAACCACCGCCGCCGGCGCCGGCCAGTTTGGCGCCCGAGATATACGGGCGCACACCTTCCAGAAGCGCGTTGATGGGAGCGTTGGTGGTGTGCGGGTCGAGAATCTGGTTCAGTTGCCAGTGGCGATCGAGCAGGCTGCCCAGATAATCCCAATCGGATTCCTTCATCGCGTAGGCCATTTCCACGGCCAGCGTCTTGATGCTGTGCAGCACCTGCACGGCCTGCACCTCGCGCGCCAGATAGCGGCCCACTACCTGCCCCAGCAGGTCCTTCGCGATGCGCCGGATGCCCGTGTAATAGAGGACAAACCGCTCCGCGAACCCCGCCGGACACGGAACCGGCTCCACGCGCAGACGCTGGCGGGGCCCCGGACCGGTCATGGTCAGCTTCGCGCCCGGGTACATGCCGCCCACCTGATCCTGCCACCCTCCCCCGGTGGTCATGAACTGTTCCAGCGCCAGAACCAGGTCGGAGAGTTCCTGCACGCTTACTTCTTCGCCGCGCAACGACAGCAGCGCCCGCAACACCGTCGCGGCGAGGACGCTGCTGGTCCCTAACCCGGAGCCCATGGGCAGATTCACCTCAGTGCGAATCTCCAGTCCGGCCACCGGTTCGCCGGGCCGCACAAAGCCCAGCATCTCGAGGGCGGCGCGGTGAATGGCGAACGGGGAGCCCACGGCTGCGGAGGAAAAATGGTCGGCAGTCACCAGTTCGGTGGCCTCCGAAGAAACCAGCCGCACCAGCGCTTCGTCGAGCGGGCGAACGATGGTGCGGATGGGGTAGACGCCATTCACCGTGATGGCCATGTTGAACACCGTGCCACCCCAATCGAGGCAAAACGGCGGAGTGTCGGACCAGCCGCCGCCAAAGTCGATCCGCGCCGGCGCCGAAACCGTCAGGCCGGAGGCGCCCTGCCAGCATCCCCGGCCGCGAACGTCAAACGAAGGAAGCGTGCGCCCGGCAATCGCTTTCTGAACCGCCGCGAATGCCGCCGAACGGGCACCTGCCGAATCTTCCGCAAGCCCCGCCTGATCGTAGAACAGGCCGGCCTGAAAGTGCCTGCTGGCCGCCTCCGATGGAGCGCTGGACTCGAGCCCGGCTGCGCCCGCGCTCAGCGCGCGGCCGGTTTCCGCCAGAGCGTTGATGCCCGGTGCGTGCAGCAACAGCGGCCGCACGTCGGTCTCCGCGCGCGCCAGCGCCACCGCCGAAGCCAGCCAGTTTGCATCGCGGCGGTGGTCGCGCGCCTCGGCCAGCGCCTCCCGGTCCGCGTACTCGGTGCTAGTGGCCAGCGACAGGCGGGGCGGCGCTTCGTTGTCGAACAGAAATAGCCGGGCGTTCCACAGGCAGCGCTCCGGCTGGGGAATGCCGGGCCAGACCTCTTCCGGTTCGAGGCCCAGCGTCCGCAGGACTTCCAGAATCGGGCGGCCGAACCAGGTGGGCGTCTTTGGATCGTCCTCCACCCCGTAGGTGCGCACGACGAAACCCCGCCGGCCATCCGGCAGATGAACCGGCACCTGGTGAACAACGGTGTCCTCGGCGACGGTCAGGGGACCGGACAGGCCGGTCAGGCCATGCGCGATACCGCCCGCGCGCACGCGGATCGGCTCCGGGGAGTGGCATTCGATGGCCAGCGCACCCGGCGCCAGTTCGCTTCCCGGCGCCAGGATGCTGTCCACCACGCCACCCTTGAACAACCGCCGGAAGTGGGAAGTGGTGCCGACGTGCGTAAACGTGCCTTCCACCAGAGAGCAGTGGAACGCGGCCCCGTGCAGCAGGGCGCCCAGTTCGGGCAACGCGCATGGAACATCCCCGGTAAGCGCGAGCGTGAATTGCTGGTAGAGGTCGAGGAACGGAATCTCGGGGAGGGTGGAGGCGAGACCAGACAGCCCGGCGGCCAGCCCGGCGTCGAAGTGCAGCAGGCCCGTATCGAGCGCCACGTTATCGCCGGCCAGCATCCCGCCCGCGGCGCGCACCTGCTCGGGCGTTGGCTTTTGCAGGAAGGAATACACCCGGCCCCGCTCATCAAGGACATAGATGCCATGGCGCATGCCCACTTCGATGGGCTGCGGGATGGCGGCCCCGGCCACTCCGGGCCGCTCCCAGTCCAGACCGGCCGCCTCGAACGTGAGAACGACATCGCCGGACGAGACCACCAGGCCGGAACCCAAGCGGTCCAGCCAGAGCGTGGAGAGCGCCAGGGTTTCGTCGAAGACCGTGCTGTTCTCGCCCCACGGCGTGCGCGCGGGCAGGATGCCGAAAAGCTTGCCGGTGAGACTATACTCCGGCAAACGGCGCGATTCGCCGCCCGCGTGGATCACCAGCACCCGATTGCGGTTCCACCACGCGGGATCGGACCTGTTCAGGGACTGGAGGGCGCCCAGCGTCGCCCCGCCGCTGCCAATGTGGCGGCCTTCCGGATCGGGGACAACGCGCCAGGCAACGGTGCGCGGCAGGTAGCCGCGCTCGGAGCGATGACGGATCTGCTCGCGATAGAGCTCAGCCTGGGCCCTCGATCCCGCCGTGATGACCACTGCGGACCACCAGTGAAGCGCGGCCGCGGGTTCCGCGAGACCCTGCAGGAAAGCATGCCAGGAACGCTGGCGGATGCCGTCCCGAGCGGTGCTGTCGCCGACACCGGGAGCGCCGGTGGCGAAGGTGGTCATGGCTGAGTACGCAAGTCCAGCTTAACGCCCTG
>CAYVPZ010000139.1:0-9327 GCA_964453955.1 uncultured Solibacteraceae bacterium
GGAGGGAGCGCGGTTCGGTGCGCAGGGCCTGCTTGCGGGCAACTTCGTCGATTTGCTCGCGCAGCCAGCGGCCTTGATCGGCGCCGTGGCGCAGACTCCGGGTTCGGCCATCGGCTCCAGCCGGCGCAAGCTGGATGCGGCCGATTACGAGCGCATCATCGAGACATTTCGCCATCGCGACGTGCACTGGTTTTTCTACACCGGCGGCAACGGCTCCATGGGCACCGCGCTCGGCCTTTTGCGATTCGCTCGCGAGAACGGATACGAGTTGGGCGTCACCGGCATCCCCAAAACCATCGACAACGATCTGCCGGTGACCGACCACACGCCGGGCTACGCCTCCACCGCGCGCTACTTCGCCTTCGCCGCCCGCGATGTCGGCGAGGATAATCGCTCACTGCCCTCGCCCATCTGCGTGTTGGAAACGCTGGGCCGCAATGCCGGGTGGATTGTCGCGGCCACGTCGTTCGCGCGCCGGCACGAAGACGACGCCCCCCACCTCATCTACCTCCCCGAGCGGCCGTTGAGTCTGGATCGCATCGCCGCCGATGTGGAGAGCGTGTACCGGCGTCTGGGCCGCGCGGTCATCGCCGTGTGCGAAGGCCAGCTCGACGAATCCGGCCAGCCATTCGGCGCGGCGGTGGACCGGCCGGATGTGGCCCGGCATCGGCTCGCCTCGAACCTCGGCCACACGCTGGCGCAACTGCTGGCGGCAAAGACCGGCCTGCGCGCGCGCGCCGAGAAGCCGGGGCTGCTGGGCCGTTCCTGCGGGCCGTTCGCGTCATCGCTCGATCGCGCCGAAGCGTATGAATGCGGGCGTGCCGCCGCGCGCGCCGCCATGGAGGCCCGCTCCGGGTGCATGGTGGCCATCCGTCGCGAATCCGGCGAGGCGTATCGCAGCAGCACGTTTCTCACGCCGCTCGAAACCGTGGCGCGCGGGGAGCGCACGCTGCCGCTCGCGTGGATCGCGCCCGAAGGAAACGACGTGCTGCCGGCGTTCCAGGATTATGCGCGGCCGCTCATCGGCGATGTGCCAGGCTATCCGCGCCTGGGAGAGTAGAGCGGGTCAGAGCGCCAGCAGCAGCGCACCCACCGCGATGGTGATCACCGTAAGCGGAGCGCCCGCCCGGAAATATTCGCGAAAACTCACCTCCACGCCTTCCAGACGGGCGCGCTGCGCCACAATCAGGTTGGCCACCGAACCCGTAATGGTGAAATTCCCGGCCAGCGTGGACGCCATGGCCAGCACCAGCCATCCGCGATGCGGATCGTGGAAGTGAATCACGAACGGCCGCAGCATCAGCACCGCGGGCACGTTGCTCACAATGTTCGACAGCACCGCGGTGAGGGCGCTGAATACCGGCGCCCGTTCCATCTGCAGCCGCTGAGCGGCCGCCAGCAGGTCCGGCAGCCACGGCGTCTTCTCAATGCCCGCCACCACCACGAACAGGCCCGCGAACAGAACGAGCAGCGGGAAATCAATCTGCCGGTAGACCCTCTCCGGACGGACCCGCCGCGTGATCAACAACACCGCTCCGGCCAGCAGCGCCACCTTCGGCACCGGCTGCCCCAGGAAGAAGAACACCACCATGGCGGCCGACACCACAGCCGACCTCCACAGCAGCGGCCGGCTAACCCGCACCGGTTCCTCCACCGCTTCCAGCCGGTCGCCGGCGGCGAATTCGGAGCGGTACCGCAGGCACAGGACCAGCACCGTCAGACCGAGCCCGATGGCGGCGATGGGCGAGAGCGCGGCGGCGAAGGCCGGGAACGAGATGTGCGACGTGCTTCCAATGAGCATGTTCTGCGGATTGCCGGTAATAGTAGCCGCTCCGCCAATGTTGGCCGCCATGGCCACCGCCAGCAGATAGGGCACCGGGTTCCGCTTCAGCCGCATGGTCACGTGGCATACCAACGGGGCCAGCACCAGACAAATGGTGTCGTTGACGAAAAACGCCGACGACACGCCGCTCACCACCACAATGGCCGCGAGCAGCCACAGCGGCCGCCGGACGTGACGAACCACCCCGGCGCTCACCAGCCCGAAAAAACCGGAGAGGCGCAGGTTAGCGGCGACGATCATCATTCCAAACAGCAGCGCGATGGTATCCAGATTGATGGCCGCGTAAGCCTGCTGGGGCGTGAGAACGCCGGCGCCCACCATGAGGGCGGCTCCGATCACCGCCGCGCCGGTGCGGTCGACGCGCAGACCCGGGAACTTGCCGGCGGCGACGACGGCCCCGGTGAAAAGGAAGATGGCGGTGGCCGCGGCCGTGGTCAGATCCATGCTCTAACGGGCGTAGCGAATGCGCGCTACACGCGGTACGTATCGGCGCGCCAGTTCTTCACCGCGCGCTTGATGGCGTCTTCGCCGAGGCCTTCCGCGGCCGCCTTCTGCGCCAGGCCAGGGAGCTCATCGTCGGAGGCGAAGCGCAGGCCGATAATCTGGCGGATGCTTAGCCGCGCATCCAGCAGCTTGCCGGTGAGCGCGAAGTGGCGCAGATTCTCTTCCGCGCGGATGGCCCGATCCTGCGCCTTCAGCGAGAAGGTGCGGCAGTAGTAGAACAGCAGCGCGGCGATGACATCCAGCACCACAATGAGCGAAGCGCTGTACAGACCACGATGACCTCCCGCGGAGCGCCACAGGTTGACCAGCGATCCGATGAACGTCAGAACGATGAGCCCGGCCAGCACCCCATGAAACCCGAAAACCAGCCGACCGTGGTTAGCGTAGCTTTGTTCCGCCATACACGACCCCCTTTTTACCAGTACAGGGACGACTCCTCTTCGCAGAGAAGCACGATGGGCGCGCCGCCGCTGGACATGGCCGCGGCGTGCGCCAGAACCTCTTTGCCGCCCTCCGATTCCATACACTGATTCAGCTCGGTCATGTTCGAGAAGTGCGCCTCCCAGATGCGGTAGGCGGTCACCCGGCCGCGCGGCGAACCAACCACCCGGGCGTCCACAAACCTCGTCATGCCCTTCAGCTTCTCTTCGACAAGCGGCTTGTGCTTCTCCGTCCACTCTGCCTCGAAGGCCTTTTCATCGGTAGGACGCGGATAGATTACGACGACCTTTACGCCGGTCATTGGACGTCCCTCATCTTATCAAAGGCGGCCTCCGGTTCACCCCCGGCCCGAGCACCCGGCGCAGGCATTTGATATGATCCTGACGTCAAGATGACTCAAGACCTGCCGGAGACGGATTTCCAGAGGTTCTGGCGGAGGCTCCAGCAGCTCGGCCTGAACGCTTACGAAGCGCGTTCGTATCTGGTGCTGATCGGGCACCCCAGGTTCAAGGCGCTGGAACTGGCCGCGCGCGCGCACGTCCCCCGCCAGAAGATCTACGAGGTCCTCGACAGCCTGGTGGAAAAAGGCTTCGCCCAGGTGGTGCAGGAGAAGACCAAGCTGTTTTCGGCCGTGGAGCCAAGCCTCGCCATCCCCAGCTACCTGTCCCGCCGCGCGCAGACCCTGCAGCAGGAGTTCACCGAACAGAGCCGCATGGGCACCGGCCTCATCGACGACCTCACCTCGGCCTACTCGGAAGGCCAGGGCGGCCGCGGCACCCTGGACTACCTCAAGATCGTCGGCGATCCCGGCCAGATCGCCATGCTGTACCGCCGCATGCTGGCCGACGTGCAGACCGAGTACGTGGAGTTTTCGCGCCCCCCCTACGCCGTGGACCCGCTGGACGAACAACTGGTGAAGCGGGCGCGCGACCGCGGCGTCCTGTGCCGGCTGCTCATCGAGGGCGGCACGCTGGACGACGAGCATCGCCAGCGCCTCGCCGATTATGCCACGGTAGGGGTGGAGGTCCGCCAGATCGGCTCCCTGCCCATGAAGCTGGCGGTGTTCGACGGCCAGCACGGCATGATCGCGCTGCTTGATCCCGTGATCACCAAGCCGACGTGGACTTCCGTGGTCTTCGAGCATGCGGCCCTGGGGGAGGCCATGCGCGGGCTGTTCGAGAACCACTGGCGGCGAGCCGGCGCGCTGCTTTCATGAAGCCGGGGCCGGCGGCGGGACGGCGGGCGGCGGATAGCTGACCGGCATGACAATCCAAGCCACGATGTAGCCGATCACGCCAATCAGCGGGATGGGCCAGATCACCAGCACAATCCACAGAATGCGCACCAGCGTGACATCCACACCCATATAACGGGCAAAGCCGGCGCACACACCCGCGATCTTCTGATCGTCGGACGGACGCGACAACCTCTCCGTCCGCGGCGGGACGGCGGCAGACGGCGCCTGAGCCGTCCCCGCGCCGCACTGGCTGCAAAACTTCACGTTGTCTTCCAAACCGGCGCCGCACCTGGTACAGAACATGGAATCCAACCTCCACCTATAGTTACGCACTTCGAGGGGCCGGGGTTCACCCCCATAACCGTTTGGCCCCTCCAGCACGTATAACTAAGAGAGGAGAACTGTGATGTTGATTCGAATCCCGCGCGGGTGGGAGATCCCCGAGCGCGAGGCGACCCCGGAATCCGTGTACCTGAACCGGCGGCAGCTTCTGGCCGCAGCCGGCTTCCTGGGGGTGGAAGGGCTCCTGGCCGCCGCCACCACCAATTCGCCCTACCCGGCGAAGCGGAATCCCCAGTTTACGCTCGACCGGCCCATTACCGAGGAGTGGGCCGCCACCGGTTACAACAACTTCTACGAGTTCAACGAAGAGGACAAGACCGCCGTCAAGGACATGGTGGGCAACTTCCACGTGAGCCCGTGGAAGATTGAGGTCAAGGGTCTGGTGCGGCAGCCGCGCACTTACGATGTCGACGATCTGGTGCGCACCATGCCGCTCGAAGAGCGCCTGTACCGGCATCGCTGCGTGGAAGCGTGGTCAATGGCGGTGCCGTGGACGGGCTTCCAGTTCTCCGAACTGATCAAGCAGGTGGACCCGAAACCGGAAGCCAAATACGTGCGCTTCGAATCCGTTCTGCGGCCGAAAGAAATGCCCGGACAGGTTCACTACACGTGGTATCCGTGGCCTTACTTCGAGGGCCTGCGCATGGACGAAGCGATGCACCCCCTGGCGTTCATGGTGACCGGCCTGTACGGCAAGCCCATCCCGAAACAGAATGGCGCTCCCATTCGCATGGCCCTCCCCTGGAAATACGGCTACAAGGGCGCGAAGTCGATTGTGAAGATCGAATTCATCGCCAAGGAGCCGGACACGTTCTGGCACCGGTCGGGGCCTTCGGAATACGGGTTCTACTCCAACGTGAATCCCAACAAGCCCCATCCGCGCTGGTCGCAGGAAACCGAGAAGGTGATCCCCAACATGGAACGCCGGCCGACGCTGATGTACAACGGGTACGAGAAGTGGGTGGCCGGCATGTACAATGGCAAGGAGTTCTGAGGGGGAGGAGAAGTCCATGGGACGGCCAGTGGTTCATTTTGAGATCGGATGCCGCGACCGCGCCAAAACCGGCGATTTCTATGCGAAGCTGTTCGGCTGGCAGATCACGGCCGCCGGCCCCGCGTCGAATATTCAAACCGGGAGTCCGCAGGGCATCTCGGGTCACATCACCTCGCTCGGCCACGAGCCGGAGCATTACACAATGTTCTACGTGGAGGTCGAGGACGTGCAGACTGCGCTCAACCAGGCCGCCGAATTGGGCGGCAAGGCGCTGGTCGGGCCGATCACGATTCCAGCCGGTACGTTCGCATGGTTCGCGGATCCGGACGGGAACATGATCGGCCTGTTGAAACCGGCGACGACGTAGCGGTTATTCGGCGGTTTCCTATTTCGTTAACGGTTCATGGTTGAAGCTGATCGCGCGTGTCACCTTCCATGCGCCGTCCTTGTTCTGCCAGAGCGTAACAAACCTGGCTTCGCCCCCACGATCCTCTGGATGCCCAGCCCGGTGAAAGCGGTGAACGCCAATTTCGACCGCCCCAACTCCCTTCAGTGGATACACCTCCATCGAGCCTGGTACGAGGGTCCGTTCTACCTTGCCACAGATGTTCTGTTGAATCGCCGCAATGAACGGCGCCTTGCCGACCGAGAGACCTGTCTGGTCATGATAAAACTCCAGGTCATCTGACACCAATTCGCCCATGGTCTTCAGATCGCAATGATTGTAGGCATCAAAAAGTTGCGCATCCAGAGACTGTACTTTTTCGAAGAGGGCTCCGGACTGCGCACTGGATTGTGCCCCGGCGGGGCAGCAAACAAGAACCAACATGAAAAACAGGGCGAGGCGAAGTGATCTCTTCAAGTTCGTCGTACGTATCCGAAACTCCCAAAGTTCCATTGGGCGGGCGCAGTCGAAAATCGGCCACTCGGCGCGCATCCCGCCCATCCCGGCTTTTTCCACGAAACTGCAGCCCCCCTCAAACGTAATAACGTCTAAAGAGACACCCATGAACACCCTCCTGCAGGACCTGCGCTACGCCATCCGCAATCTGATGAAGTCCGGAGGCCTGACCGCCATCGCCATCGCCACGCTGGCCATCGGCATCGGCGCTACTACCGCCATTTTCAGCATCGTCGACACCTTCCTCCTGCGCCCGCTGCCCTTCCGCAACCCCGAACAACTGGTCGCCCTCAACGAGACCGAAGCGGCTCCCGGCAAATATCCGTTCGCCGGCCCCGATTTCATCGACTGGAAAAAGCAGAACCACACCCTTGAGGACATGACCCTCACCGGCTGGAACCACAACATGAACCTCAGCAGCGGTGGGAGGCCGGAAAGCGTCCACGCGCTGCCCGCTGAAGCCAACTACTTCTCCCTGCTGGGCGTTTCGCCGCTGTTCGGGCGGACCTGGGCGCCCGGTGAGGACCAGCCGGGCAAAGACCAGGTGGCGGTCCTGAGCTACAGCCTGTGGAGGAGCCGGTTCGCGGGCGACCCCGGCATTATCGGCCGTCTCCTCGAGCTCGATGCGAAGAAGTACACGATTATCGGCGTTATGCCGGCGAACTTCCGCATGGCCAATGCCCAGCTTTGGATCCCGCTGGACATGGACGACAAGACGCTCGGCCATCGCGGCAATCATTGGGCCAATGCCCTGGGCCGGATGAAGCCGGGCGTGAGCGCGCGACAGGCGCAGGCCGAGCTCACCGTAATCGCCAGGCGTCTGGAGAAACAATATCCGGATTCCAACGACAAGGTGGGCGCGTCGGTCACGCCGCTGCACGAGCAACTGGTGGGAGAGTCGCGCGCGCCGATGCTCATGATGCTGAGCGCGGTGGGCCTGGTGCTGTTGATTGCGTGCGCCAACGTGGCCAATCTGCTGCTCAGCAAGGCGGTGGCGCGCCAGAAGGAGATGGCCATTCGCAGCGCGCTGGGGGCGGGGCGTCGGCGCCTCGTCCGTCAGTTGCTCACCGAGAGCGTTCTGCTGTCCGTCTGCGGTGCCGGAATCGGTCTGCTCCTGGCCGCGGGCGCCGTGGCGCTCTGTGCGCGCGCGGAAAGCCTGGCTTTGCCGCAGTTCAATACCATCAAAATCAATCTGGATGTGCTGGGCTTCACGTGTGCTCTGGCCATCGCCACGGGCGTGCTGTTCGGCATTGTTCCGGCGTTTCAGGCCTCCCGGCCGGATCTGCACGAGGAACTGAAGGGCGGAGCGGGCAGCTCGGTCAGCCCGGGGCGGCGGCGCCGGTTCGTGAGCGGCGCGCTGGTGGTGGGCGAGGTGGCCCTCTCGCTGCTTCTGCTGGTGTGCGCCGGGCACCTGCTGGAGGACTTCGTGCGCGTCCGCGGTCTCGACATCGGCGTGCGGCCGGCCGGCGTATGGACCGCGGGCGTGATGCTGCCGGAATCCGGATACAAGGAACAGGACCAACAATTCCGCTTCGAGCGCGAGCTGCTGGAACGGGCCGCGCGGATACCCGGCGTGGAAACCGCCGCGCTGAGCAACCGCCTCCCGCTCGAAGGAGGCAGCAACGGGTACGTCAAGGTGCGCGGTGAAACCAGCGGGCCGATGAGCAACCAGCTTGTCGAAACCCACGCGGTCTCGCCCGGATATTTCCGGGCCATGGGAATCCGGTTGCTGAAAGGCCGCGATTTCTCGGCAGCGGACATCCAGCAATCCGCGTCCCTCGATGCGGTTCTCACTCCCATCTACGAAAAGGGTGCCGTGCCGCCGGCCGCGCAGTCGAACCAGATGATCTATCCCGCGATGATCAACGAAAGCATGGCGCGCTTTTTCTGGAAGGACCGGAACCCCCTCGGCCAGGCGTTTTCGTGGGGCTCCGACAACGGACCCTGGAATCAGGTGATTGGCGTGGTCAAGGATGTGCGCGAGTGGGGGCTCACCGTAAAAGCCGTCCCTGAAGCCTATGCTGCGTTCGACGGCGATTCCGGCGTTTTTCTGGTTCTGCACACGTCGCTGCCGCCCGCCGCTATGACCGCGCCGGTGCGCCGCGTTCTCAGCCAAATCGATTCCAGCCTGCCGCTTTTTTCGGTGCGCACCATGGACGAAGTGATTGGCGAGCAGGCCCAGGGAGAGCGGTTCCTGAGCGGTCTGGTCGGCTCGTTCGCGGCGCTGGCGGTTCTGCTCGCGGCCATCGGAATTTACGGCGTGCTCTCCTATGCGGTGACGGCGCGCACGCGTGAGATTGGCATCCGCATGTCGCTGGGCGCCAGCCAGGCGCGGGTGCTGTCGGCGGTGCTGGCGGACGGCATGCGGCTGGCGGCCATCGGATTCATCGCCGGCGCGGCGGGGGCGTTTGCGGGCGGCCGCGTGCTCTCCAGCCTGCTGCATGAGGTGAAGCCAGGCGATCCGATGGTATTCATCGCCACCGCCAGCTTCCTTGCCGTTGTGGCTTTGGCGGCGTGCTATCTGCCGGCGCGGCGCGCGGCGCGTCTCAGTCCAATGGCGGCGCTTCGGGAGGAATAAACGTGGAAATGCCGGTCAACCGGAAGTGGTCGGCCGGCATGTCTAACGGCAAGGATCTTTGAGCGGCCTCGGCTATTCGTTCTGTGGCGCCCCGCCATGCCCTCGGCCTGCCGGCATGGTCTGCACGGCATAGCCCGACGGGATCTGGAAGAGCGCGGGCTCCGGCTCGGCCTGCACGATATTGGTCAGGGTCATCGTGGACGTCCCGAACCTCGGATCTTCGCTGATAATCTGCAGCGGCACCTTCAGGTCGGGCGCCATATACACAGTGCGGGTCACCGTGATCGCCTGCTGATTCCCGATCGCGCCGGCGGGGATGGTGTGCGTTGTCCGGGTACCAGTCGCCTGCCTGCCGCTGATCACGGCGGGCCCGAGATCCTCGGTCGCGCCGGCGAATCTGCCGGCCGGGCGCGGGCTGGCGGCATCCGGCGAGGTTCGCGAGATCGGAAGAGCACACGTCTGAACTCCAGTCACTGACCAATCTCGT
>CAYVPZ010000140.1:0-9280 GCA_964453955.1 uncultured Solibacteraceae bacterium
TCGGAAAACTCAAAACCTATCAGCTCTACGACCGTCTCAAAACGCGCATGCACCTCGCCAAACTCAATTCCGAGGGCCTCCGCAAAGGCGCGCCACGTTTCTGGGAACGCCTCGTCGAACAGGACGAAACCTTCGCCACCGAACTCGCCCAGGGCATCCTCATTTCGCACATGGACATGATCGTTGCCTCCCTCGATGTGCTCGGTATCCCCAACGAAGAAGGCTTTTTCGCCAAGGACCTAGACGCCACGAAGTACCTCACCGAAGGCTGGCAGCAGCGCGTGCTCGACGCCCTGAAAACCCGCTTCCCCGAGCCTCTGCTGGTCTTCTACGTCAACCACCTCGGCTGGGAACTGCTGAAATCGGGCGAGGTATTCCACCCGGCGCCAGCGATAATGGCCCCATGAAGGAATTCTTCGACGCCATCCGCGCCGGCGACGAGCAGCGCGTCCGAACTCTCGCCGAGAGCGACCCGTCCCTGCTCGCCGCCCGGGACAGCCAGGGTCTGGGGCCATTCATCGTCGCCCGTTATTCGCGCCAAAACGCCATCGCCGAGTATCTGCTCGCGCGCGGCGTGGAACTGGACATTTTCGCCGCCTGCATCGCCGGCCGCCGGGAGCGCGTCGCCGAGCTGCTGGCCCAGGATCGCGCGCTCATCGGCGCGTACAGTCACGATGGCTGGACTCCTCTGCATCTGGCCGCCTTCTTCGGCTTCCTGGACATCGCCGGGGATCTGCTCGCTGCCGGCGCCGACGTGCAGGCCCGCTCGTTGAACTCCATGCGCAACACGCCCCTGCATGCCGCCGTCGCCGGGGCCTCCACGGGCGTCGCCCGAGCACTGCTCGAACACGGCGCCGATGTCAACGCGGCCCAGGAAGGCGGCTGGACCCCGCTGCACGGCGCCGCGCAAAGCGGCAACGCCGAACTGGTGCAACTGCTCATCGACGCGGGCGCTGGCGTGAGCGCGCGCGCCGATAACGGCCAGACGGCCATCGACCTCGCTCTCACCAAAGGCCATCAGGCGGTGGTTGATATCCTGGAGAAATACGCATAGTGCAGCTCGTCGACGCCACCCTCGAAAGCATTCGCGATGCCGCCACCCTCGAGGATCTCGAGGCCGTTCGCGTCGACGTGCTCGGCCGCAAAGGCAAACTCGCACAGCTCGGCAAGCAGCTCGGAACCCTGCCTCCTGAAGAGCGGGCCGAATTCGGCAAAGCGCTCAACGCGGCCAAACAGACGCTCGAGCCCGCGTTTGAAACAAAGAAGGCCCAGCTTGAAACCGCGGCCCTCGATCGCCGTCTGCAATCCGAATGGTTCGATCTCACTCTGCCCGCCCCCGGCCCGCGCCGCGGCAGCCTGCACCCGGTGACGCAGATCCAGAGCGAAATCGAGCACCTGTTCCTTTCCCTCGGCTTCGCCGTGCTCGACGGCCCCGAGGTGGAGACCGAATACCACAACTTCGACGCGCTCAACATCCCGCGCGACCATCCCGCGCGCGACGCCCAGGATACTTTCTGGCTCACCGACGGCAATCTTCTGCGCACTCACACTTCGCCCGTGCAGGTGCGCGGCATGGAGCGTCTGGGCGCGCCGTTGAGGGTCATCGCGCCGGGCCGCGTCTTTCGCAACGAAGAGGTGGACGCCTCGCACGAGCACACTTTCTATCAGATTGAGGGCATGATGATCGACCGCGAAGTCTCCATCGGCCATCTGGTCTACTTCATGAAGACCATGCTCGGCGGCGTGTTCCACCGCGAGGTCAGCGTGCGCCTGCGGCCCGGCTTCTTTCCCTTTGTCGAGCCCGGCTTCGAGCTCGACCTGGGCTGCCTCATCTGCGGCGGGCCGGGCTGCCCGGTGTGCAAGCAAAGCGGCTGGGTGGAGCTGATGGGCTGCGGCCTGGTGCATCCCAACGTGCTCCGCATGAGCGGCATCGACCCGGAACAATGGAACGGCTTCGCCTTCGGTCTCGGCCTCACAAGGCTGGCCATGATGCGCTACGGCATCGACGACATCCGCCTGCTGCAAAGCGGCGACCTGAGATTTCTGAACCAATTCTGAACATGCACATTCAACCACCTGTCCGATGTGGGGCAGGCGTCACCCCATGAAATTCTCCTACGAGTGGATCAGCGAACTCGTCGACGGTCTCGAAACCACCCCGCGCGAGCTGACCCAGCTCATCACCATGAAGACCGCCGAGTGCGAGGGCTTCGAGGAAGTCGGCGCCCCTCTGCGCGACGCGCTGGCCGCGCTGGTCCTGGCCGTCGAGCCCATCGAGGGCAGCCATAACCTGAAGGCTCTCGTTGAAACCGCCCAGGGCGACAAGTGGGTGGTCTGCGGCGCGCCGAACTGCTGGGCGGGCATGCACACGGCCTGGCTCCCGGTCGGCCGCAAGGTGGTGGCCGGCGTCGAGAGCGACGGCATGCTGGCCAGCGGCGTCGAGCTGCGCATCACCCGCGATCACTCGGGCATCGTCAAACTCGACTCCACCGAACTGACGCTCACGCCCGACACCATCATCGAGGTGGACAACAAATCGCTCACCCACCGGCCCGACCTGTGGGGCCATCACGGCATGGCGCGCGAGGTGGCCGCCATCGTAAACAAGCCCCTGCGCGATCCGGCCGACGTCAGCCTGGTCCCGCACACCCCGCCGGCCATCGGCGTCGAAATCGCCGACCTCAGCCTCTGCCCGCGATACAGCGCGCTGGTCTTAGACCGCGTCACCGTGCAGCCCTCGCCGTTGTGGCTGCAATACCGGCTTGAATCCATCGGCCTGAATTCCATCAACAACATCGTCGACGTCACCAATTACGTTATGGCGGCCATCGCGCAGCCCATGCACGCCTTCGACGCGAAGAAGCTGAAGGGCCCGACCATCTTCGTCCGGCCCGCGGGCGAAGGCGAGAGCGTGATGGCGCTCAACGATGAGCGGTACGATCTCGCGCCCTCGAACCTGGTCATTGCCGACGCCGCCGGACCGGTGGCCATCGCCGGCGTGATCGGCGGGCTCGACACCGCCATCGGGCCTGGCACCACGAAAATCGTGCTGGAGAGCGCCAACTTCCATGCGGCCAGCGTCCGCCGGACTTCGGTGGCGCTGAAGCTGCGTACGGACGCGTCGGTGCGCTTCGAAAAATCGCAGGACCCGGTCAACACTCTGCGCGGCATCGCCATGGCCGTCGCGCTGTTGCGTGAAGTCTCGCCGGGCATCCGAATTGTGGGCGGCGTGGCCGACGTTTTGCGCCCGCTCGCCGCGCCCCCGCCCATCGAACTTTCCATGGACTGGCTGATGCGCAAGCTGGGCCGCGAAGTGGAGCAGGCCGAGGTGGAGAGCATCCTCACCTCGCTCGGCTTCACCGTCGCGCCCGCGTCGCCGGGCGTCCTCTCCGTCACCGTCCCGAGCTGGCGCGCCACCAAAGACGTCACCGTTCGCGACGACCTTGTCGAAGAGGTGGGCCGCATGCTCGGCTATGGCTCCATCCCGCCGCGCCCGCCCATGATCGCCTGCGCGCCGCCGCCGCCGAATCCGGCCCGCGCCTTCGAACACGGCGTGCGCCAGATCCTGGCCGACGAGGGTTTCACCGAAGTCTCCAACTACTCGTTCGTCACCGAGGACGAGGTCCGGCGTTTGTCCATGAAACCAGCCGATCACGTGCGCGTGGCCAACCCCATCGCCGCCGACCAGCAACTGCTGCGTTCCAGCCTGCTGCCCGGTATCCTGCGCAATATCGAAAGCAACAGCCGTCATTTCACCTCGTTCCGCTGGTTCGAGATCGGCACCGAGATTCACAAGCGCGAGAGCGGTTTGCCGGATGAAAAGGCGCACGTGGTTGCCGCCGTGTTCTCCCGCGACGGCGACGGCGTGGCCAATCTGCTGGAGCTGAAGCGCGTGGCCGAGTGCCTCATGCGCGAATGCGTTGTGGAGCCCGCTCCGGCGCGCCCGTTCGAGCATCCCCAGCGCGCCGCCAACGTCGTGTGGCGCGGGGAAACGGTGGGCCGCCTGTTCGAGCTGCATCCCACGCTGGTCTCCACCGGCCGCGCGGCCGTCCTCGATGCCGACCTCGCCTCCATGCGCCGCCTCGCCCCGGCGACCCCGAAGTACGAGCCGCTGCGCCGCTTCCCGGTCAGCTCCTTCGATCTTTCGGTGGTGGCCGCCGCGCGCTCTCTCGCACTCGACGTGCAGAAGCAACTCGCGGAGCTGGCCGGCGCATCGCTGGTGGCCATCGAATTTGTGCGTGAGTACATGCTCACGCCCGAACAACGCAGCGTCTCGTTCCGCATCACCGTGGGCGCGCCCGGCAAGACCCTCTCCTCCGAGGAAGTGGGCGTCGTTCGCCAGCGCATCATCGACGGCATGACCGCGCGCGGCTACGAACTGCGCCTGTGAGCCTCATCGCTCCATTCGATAAACCACCAGCGGCGTCTCCCGCTCTCCCTCCCACTCCATCCGCTCACCATGCGACGTCACGTCGGCCCGATAGTCCGCCCACCGCACATTCACCGCATCGCGCTCGGCCGGCGCAGGCTCCTCGATGATCACCGCGTCGCTCCTCTCGATTGCCGCCAGGTCTTCCTCCAGCGGCTTCTTCCTCACCGCGCTGTAAACCAGCGTTTCTACATGAACGCCACTCGCGGGACCTCCCATCAGTTCCCGGGCCAGCAGGAACGTCTCGAAATTCCAGGTCGAGCTGTCGCTCGCCAGTACCACATCGGTCAGATTCCGCGCGCGGCACGCCTCCAGCAACGCGCGCGCCTCGTGGACCGGCCGGAGATCGATACGCGAGTGCATCGGCCAGGACACCAGCGCGGCTACAACGAAGGCCCCGCCGAAAACGAGCTCCGGATGTGGCAGAGTCACCGGCCGGACCCTGGAAGCGGCCACGGCCAGGAGAAACGGCAGCCCCACCGCAACCGGCAGGAAGTATCGGGGGTCGCGCACCAGACTGGTCGTCACCTGCACGCCGTACGCGCCCAGCAGCAACAACGGATACCATGACGCCGCACCCTTCTTCCGCACGATTGTCGCCGCGACGGCCGCGGCCAGCAACCCCGCCGTGAGGTACGATGCCGCTCCCATTGCCTTCCCATACGAGAGCAGGATTGTGCCGTAACTCTGGTGTGGTGATGCGAAGAATCTGGCGATGTCTCCACTGCTGGCCGACCAGGCAAAGTCGGCGAAGCGGCGGCCGTACCGGATGACGATGGCCATCGCCGGCGCCGAAGCCGCCACACCAACCCCCAGCGAAATCGCCATCGCTCTCAGCCCTCCGCGGCGGAAGCGCAGATACACCACCACGGGTCCAGCCAGCGCCAGGAACGGCCAGAAAGTGACCTTCGCCAGAATGCCCATACTTATCGCCGCGCCCCAGAGCAGACCCCTGCGCACGCTCGCCGCCGTCGAATGCGTCTCGGTGGCGGCTTCCCAGGGAACCAGAAGCAGCAGCAACAGCACCGTCCAACTCACCAACGCGTCCGCCATAAACATCCCGGCCCATCTGGTCAACATCGGATCCAATCCGATGGACAACGCCGCCGCCAGCACCAGCCACCACGAAACGCCCAGGCGCATTACCACGTAAAGACAGGCCAGGATCGTCGCCCACGTCACCATCGCCAGCGAAAACAGCGCAAGCCCGATTAACGACTCCGGCGCACGCGCCGACCCGCCCCACGGAGTCGCCAGCAGCGCCATGAGCGGCGACTTCGTCATGAGGGCAAACGTCTCGGCCCACTGCCGCGCATCCAGATTCCACACTGCCCGGTGCAGGCTCACGGCGCGGTGGAGAAAGGACAAGTCGTCCCAGCCCGTTCGATAGCTTTTGTAAGAAACCACCGCGGGCCCGATGGCCACCATCGCAGCGGCGAGCCATGCGCCGAGAGCGGCGGTGCGAGCAATCGAAGGCATGTTCTCTGATAGTACGCCGCCCTGGGTGCTATACTCGTTCCCGCTCCACAGCAACATCGAAGTTCCGGTTCACTCACCGGGCGGAGCCCCGATTCAGCAAGGAGAACAAGACAGAATGCGCGAAATGCGTTGGATCCGCCGCTGTGTGCTCGCGGCGCTCATGTTGACGGTACTGTCGGTATCACTGGCGGCACAGGAGGCAAAGAATATCCGGACGGTCCTGTTTGTCAAGGTCAAGCCGGAGCGGGCAGGGGACTGGAGGGCCGCGATCAAGGAGTACGTGACCCTGGTGAAGAAGTCGGAGTCGGACCAGTGGTTCACCGTCTGGGAGTCGCAAAGCGGGCCCTCCGAGTATGCGGTAGTGTGGTACTCCGCCAAATGGAAGGATCTGGATGAGGACATGGATCCGAAAACCAAACCGGTAGCCGCGGACATCGCGCACGTGTTCGACCGCCTCGATGGCGATACCGTGAGCATGGAAACCCAGGTCGACGAAATCCAGCCCGACCTGTCCGTCTTCGGCAAGGAAATCCCGAAGATGGTTCGCACGGGGCGGACTCGCGTGGTGCAGGGCAAGATGGACGAGGTGCTGGCCATCCTGAAGAGCGACACCTTCCCGGCGATGAAGAAGGCGGGGGTCAGCGCGTATGGCGTGGCGGTTGCCCGGTTTGGAACGCCCAGCAACGAGATCCACACCTTCGCGGCCATCGGCGGCTGGGGCGACCTGGATTCACCGTGGGGTGTCCGCAAGGGCATGAGCGAGGACGAATACAAGGCCTACCTTGCCAGAATCTCTCCGTTAATCGTATTCAGCCAGTACGATATGTGGCGCTTCAGGCCGGAGCTCAGCTACTACCCGGAGGCGAAGTAGGAAAGAAGTAACACCGCGGTGAATGGGCGGTGGGCCGGCCCCGGCTCACCCGCCCCGCAGCACCCGCTCCACCGCTGGGCGGCAGCGCTCGCAGAACGATGCCGTCCGGATATCCAAGCGCTCCACGCTGTTGGTGGACGCCATCACGCAGGTCCAGTCCTCGCAGTGGCGCAGGCCGAAGGTGTGGCCCAGTTCGTGCACCGCTTCCTTGATGAGCCGGTCCAGCAGGAGTTCGGCGTCGGCCGGCAGACCGTACACTTCCTCCCTCAGCCGGTGCGTGGACACCACCGCGCAAAGCCCGCTCACCTGGGCCTCGCCGAACACGAAGCTCAACACCGGCACGAACAAATCGTGCGCGGTGACGCCGAGGATGCGGAAGCCGGTGGCGTATTCGCGCGTCAGCCGCTCCAGCAGCCGCGTGGAGTGGAACTGGTTGCGGCCGCTCTCCCAGGCGAAGGCGGCGTCGAGGCCCTCCTCGGCCACCGCGCAGCGCAGGCCCAGCACGCGGGTGAGCGCGGCAGCCAGGCGATCGAGCGGCGCGGCATCGGTCACCTGGCCGACCGGCACGATCAGCAGCAGACCCGCGGGAGTCACGCCGGGTCGGATTCGACGGCAGCGCGGTACCGTTTCAGTTTGTGGTACAGCGTGGTGCGGTCGATCTCCAGCACCCGCGCCGCGCGGGAGAGATTGCCGTCGCACTCGGCCACCACTTTCTCGATGTGCGTCCGCTCCACCTCGTCCAGCGAGCGCCCGCCGCTGGAGAGAGCCTCCGCGCGCACGCCGAGGGCGAATTGGGCCGGGCCGATTTCGCCGTTGCGGCCCACCACCAGGGCGCGTTCCACGGCGTTCTCCAGCTCGCGCACGTTGCCCGGCCAGTCGTGCGCCATCAGCGCGTCGATGGCCTGCGGGCTGAGCCGCGGAGGCTCGCGGTTGGTGGAGGCGCAGAAGCGGCGCAGGAAATAGTCGGCCAGCAGGGGGACGTCTTCGCGCCGCTCGCGCAATGGCGGGATGTTGATGGCGAACACGTTCAGCCGATAGTACAAATCCGGCCGGAATGTTCCCGTCCTCACCAGCTCCTCGATGCCGCGGTTGGTGGCGGCGATGCAGCGGAAATCCACCTTCACCGGCTGCGCGCCGCCGACGCGCACGATCTCCTTCTCCTGCAGAACCCGCAGCAGGTCCGATTGCGTGCGCAGGCTGATGTCGCCGATCTCGTCGAGGAAGACGGTGCCGCCGTCGGCCACCTCGAACTTGCCCTTGCGGCGGAACTGCGCGCCGGTGAATGCGCCGCGCTCGTGCCCGAACAGCTCGCTTTCGAGCAACGTCTCGGTGAGCGCGCCGCAGTGGATCACCACCATGGGCATGTTGCGGCGCGGGCTGTTGGAGTGGATGGCGCGGGCCACCACTTCCTTGCCCGTTCCGCTCTCGCCGGTGATCAGCACGGTGGCGTCGGCGGGCGCCACCATTTCCACCAGCTCGGCCACCCGCTTCATCGCCGGGCTGCGGCCAATCAGCTCGGTCTTCGGGAAGATCTCCTGCATGTTCTCGCGCAGGCGGGCCACCTCGCGCCGCGCGCCGCGGTGTTCGATGGCCTTGGTCACCAGGTGGATCAGCTCGTCCGGATCGATGGGCTTGACAATGTAGTCCCACGCGCCCTTCTTGAGACCTTGTACTGCCGTCTCCACGGTGGCGTAGCCGGTCATGATAATGACCATCAGCTCGGGGTCGGCCTGATGCAGCCGCTCCTGCAGTTCCATGCCATCCATGCCGGGCATGCGGATGTCGATCAGCGCGAGATCGAGGTCGCCGGGGACCAGACGCTCCAGCGCCTCCCGCCCGCCGGCGACGGCGCGGGTTTCAAAGCCCTCGTCGGCGAACAGGCGATCAAGGGAATCGCGGACCACGGTCTCGTCGTCCACGATGAGGATTCTGCCTTTCATAAAGATGCTCCTGCCGTTTGCGGAGAAGTTTCCGCGCCCCTGGCGGATTCCACGGGAAGGCTCACGATAAACTGCGCTCCCGCGCCTTCCACCGATTCGGCAAGGATGGCCCCGCCGTGTTGCTCCACGATGCTGCGCGCCACCGCGAGTCCCAGGCCGGTGCGGTGCACGTCCGGTTTGGTGGTGAAGAACGGTTCGAAAACCTGGCCGAGAACATTGCCGGGGATGCCCGGCCCGTTGTCGCGAACGCGAATTTCCACCATGCGCGCGGCGCGGTCCTCGCGGGTCGCGACGTCGATGCGGCCGCCCTGGCCCAGCGCTTCGGCCGCGTTCACCATGAGGCTGAGCACCACCTGCTGAATCTGGTTCGCGTCACAGGGGACGGCGGGGAGATCGGAGGCCAGGTCCAGCTCCAGCGCGGTTCCGCTCAGCTCCAGGCGATGGCGCACCAGGCTCACGGCGCGGCCGATAATCTCGTTGATGTCGGACGCCTCGATGGAACGCGGGGACTGGCGCGCGAACATCAGCAGGTTGCGCATCAGCTCGCCGCAGCGCCGGCTT
>CAYVPZ010000141.1:0-9251 GCA_964453955.1 uncultured Solibacteraceae bacterium
TGCAGAATCACTACAACCTGATCTATCGCGAAGAGGAGCGCGAGATGATTCCGCTGTGCCGCGAGGAGGGCCTCGGCATCATCCCGTGGAGCCCGCTGGCGCGCGGATTCCTGGCGGGGAATCGACGGAAGGAGGATTTCGGCGAGACCGTCCGGGCGAAAACCGACGACTATGCGAAGTCTCTGTACTATCAGCCCTCCGATTTCGCGGTGGTGGATCGCGTCGGCGAGGTGGCGCGCAAGCGCGGCATTCCCAACGCCCAGGTTGCGCTGGCGTGGCTGCTCCATCAGCCGGGCGTGACCGCGTCAATTATCGGCGCCAGCAAAATGAACCATCTGGACGACGCCGTCGCCGCGCTCAATGTAAACCTCGATGCCGCGGAACTGCAGGCGCTCGCCGAGCCCTACCAGCCCCATGCGGTGCTGGGGCACTCGTAGCACAAATCGGCCGCCTGGCGTTTCAAACAGGTTACAAGGTACAATGGACCCAAGTGGGGTCTTTCCGAATCTGTATCGCCGCGGGATTGTTGTGTCTCTACGCAGCCGCTACCAATCTGCCCGCGCCCAACAGCGAATCCGTCGACGCGCTGATCGAGTCCGGCCATTGGAAACGGGCCCGGCAGGCGGCGGAAACGCGTCTTAAAACCAATCCAAACGACGCTCAGGCCCATGCCTGGCTGTCCAAGATCGAGTCCGGTTTCGGCGACCTGGAAGGCGCCATCGCGGAAGCCGAGCGCGCCGTCGAGCTCAACCCGAACAGCGCGGCGTTTCACGGTCAGCTTGCGGAAGTGTGCGCGCTGATGGCGGACCGGTCGTCGGTGCTCAAGGGCCTGATCTACGCGCGGCGCATGAAAAAGGAAATCGCCGCGGCGCTGGCCATCGATCCGAATCACGTGGACACGCTGCTGGTGGAGATGATGTACGCGTGGAAAGCGCCCACCATGGCCGGGGGCGACCGCGACCGCGCCTGGCAGATCGCCGCGCACATCGCCCGCGTCTCGCCCGTGTGGGCATATCTGGCGCGGGCGCGGCTGGCCGAGGAAGAGGGCAACGACAAAGAGGTGGAGACGGCGCTGCGGAAAGCCGTGGAAGCGGACCCGTCGTTTTATCGCGCGCACCTGGCGCTGGCGCGCTTCTACTGCTGCACCGCCCAGCAGAAGCGATACGCCCAGGCGGAACAGATTGCCGAGGAGGCCATCGCGCTGGACCCCTCCAACGCCGGTGGCTGGGAGATTCTGGCGCGCATCTACGCCGCGCAAAGACGAGGCGCCCAGCTCAACGATACTCTGGCGCGCGCCGAGAACGCCGCGCCGGACGATCTCACCCCGTACTACGCCGCGGCCAGCGTGCTCTTCGAGACCGGGCAGGATTTCCCGCACGCGGAACAGTATCTGCGGCGCTATCTGAGCCAGCCGGTGGAGGGACGGGAACCTTCCCACGCCGAGGCGACATGGTTGCTGGCCGAGCTGTACGAGCACGAGGGCCGCAAGTCCGAGGCAGTGCGCGCCCTGCAGGCGGCCATCCATCTGGATCCGGGCTTTGAACCCGCGCGCCGCGATCTGAACCGGCTGCGGCATTCCTGATTACGGTTCGAACGAGACATCCCGCCAGAATTCGCCTACCGGCCGGTCCTTCCACAGCCGCTCATAATTCGCGGCCGCGCAGAACGAACGCGAGCGCATGCGATCGATGTAGACGATGCCGTTGAGATGATCGATCTCGTGTTGCAGGATGCGCGCGTACCAACCCTCGGCGAGGATGGTCACCGGCTCGGCCTTTTCGTTGAGACATTCCACGCGCACTCGCCGGGCTCGCGGGACGATGGCCGTGAAGCCGGCCAGACTCAGGCAGCCTTCGAAGAATTCCTGGGGGTCCGTCTCCAGGATGGTGCACACAGGATTCACCAGCACGTGGAACGGCACCACCTGGCGGCCGCGCTCGGCAAGCTGTTCCGGCGTGAGCCGGTCCAGGTACTCCGCCCGGTCCTCAATCACGGCAAGCTGCAACGGTACGCCCACCTGCGGCGCGGCCAGGCCCACTCCGGGCGCGGCGTGCATGGTTTCGCGCATGTTCGCGATCAGTTCTTCCACGGCCGGGCTGGCAATTTCCTCGCGCGACAACGGGCGCGAGCGCCTCCGCAACACCGCCTCCCCAACCTGAACGATGTCCAGTATCATCGCGCCTCCTCAGCGGATACAATGCACGCATGCCTATCCTTTCATCATGCCGCGCCCGGCTGTGTACGGCAGCATTGCTGCTGGCCCCGCTGGCCGGCGCACAGGCGTTGTCCGTCCACTGGGAGGAACTCACCGCCGCCGATTTCGTGAAGGCCATCGATCGGGCGAAAGGCGTCTGCGTGCTGCCCTTCGGCATTCTGGAAAAGCACGGGCCGCATCTGCCTCTGGGAACCGATCTCCTCAACGTGCGCTACGCTTCTCTGCACGCCGCCGCCGAAGAATACACGGTGGTTTTCCCGGAGTATTATTTCGGCCAGATCTTCGAGGCGCGGCAGGAGCCCGGCACCGTCGCCTACAGCGCGCACCTGCAGCTCGAGCTGTTGCAGGAGACCGTGGAGGAGATGGCCCGCAACGGCTGCCGCAAGATTCTCATCGTCAATGGCCATGGGGGCAACAACAGCCTGCTGCCGTATTTTGCGCAATCGCAGCTCGCCTCGCCGCGCGATTACGTGGTCTATGTGTACGGCCTGCCCCCGCGCCGCGAGGGGCGCCCAGCAACCGCCGACAAGGTGGACATGCACGCGGGCCAATCGGAAACGGCGCACACAATGGTCTCCCGCCCGGACCTGGTTCATCTCGACCGCGCCGCCAGCGAATCGGGCGCCGACCAGCACCATCTCCAACTCCCGCCCAACGTCTATACGGGCATCTGGTGGTATGCGCGTTTCCCCAATCACTACGCGGGCGACGGAGGCGCGGCCTACCAGGCCCTCGGCGAGTTTGACATGAAGGCGTGGATCGGAGGCATTGTCGAGGCCATCGGCGCCGTGAAAGCGGACGAGAACGGCCCGCGCCTGCAGCGCGAGTTCTTCGAGAAAACCCGGCATCCGCTGGACACGAAGCAGTAGGACCGGCGTCGTCCGTGCAGGCAGGCGAAAACGCCTGCTCCACTTGAGATTCGCGTGGAGCAGGCCTTTGGCCTGCGTCGTCCCTATCAGGCGTAGGCCTGTTGAAAGCTCTCGACCTCGTCCGCTTCGCTGTCGCTCAGGCGAAAATCGAGCGCGGGGAGCACGCCCTGCGCCTGATTGGCCGAGCGCATTCCCACGATGGCCGCCGTGACCGCCGGGTTGCGCAGCGTCCACGTCACCGCAACCACGCCCGCGGACACGCCGTGCCGGGCCCCGATCCGCTTCAGCAATTCGGCGAACTCGAGATTGCGCGAGAGCAGCGGCTCGTTGAACGCGGCCACGCGGCGGCGGAAATCGTCCTCGGGCATGGCCTCCACGCGTTCCCGGGTCATGGCGCCGGTGAGCAGGCCGGACTTCATCGGCGAGTACACGATGACGCCAAGGCCGCTGCGCTGCGCGAATGGCAGAATCGATTCCTCCACGCCGCGCGTGAGCAGGTTGTAGGGAGGCTGCAGCGAGGTGATGGGCGCAATGCGCTGCGCGCGCTCCAATTGCGCCGCGTTGAAGTTGGAGACCCCGATCCAGCGGACCTTGCCCTCCTCTTTCAGGCGCGCCATCGTTTCCCAGCCTTCCTCGATATCCTCGTCCGGTTCCGGCCAGTGGATCTGATAGAGGTCGATCACGTCGCGCCGCAGCCTACGAAGACTGGCCTCCACTTCACGGCGGATGGAATCGCGTTTCAGGCTCGGGCCGATCTCTCCCTGGTCGTTCCACACCCGCTCGCACTTGGTGAATACGTACGGTTTGCGGGCCACCCCATCGAGCGCGCGGGCCACCACTTCCTCGGAGTGTCCGAGACCGTACACCGCGGCGGTGTCAATCCAGTTCACGCCGGCGTCAAGGGCGGTGCGGATGGCGGCGATGGACGCGTCGTCGTCCTGCGGACCCCACGCGAACTTCCAGCCGCCGCCGCCCATCGCCCACGCGCCCACGCCGATGCGCGTCAGTTCCATATCGCTGTTACCGAGTCGTTTCGTTTCCATAGTTCCCGATTGTACAGACGACGGGCGCCGGCGGAGAGTTAGCGGGACGAAAAAAGGGCCCGCGAACGGGCCCGAAGTTCTGTCCAGGAGAACAAAATGCGTTATTCGTAATGCAGCGCTTCGAGCGGATCCACCCGCGCCGCACGGCGCGCCGGAATCAGCACCGCCACCAGCGCCACGGCCATCATCAGCAGCGGCACGCCAATAAAAGTGAGGGCATCGGTGGCGCTCACGCCGTACAGCAGGCTTTCGGTGAAGCGCGTCACCGCAAATGAAATGGCCAGGCCGGCGGCGACGCCGATCCCCGCCAGCAGCAAGCCCTCCCCGGCCACCATGCCCAGGATGCCGTGGGGCTGCGCGCCCACCGCCAGGCGGATGCCAATCTCTTTGGTGCGGGCGCGCGCGGCGTAGGTCATCACGCCGTACAAACCCAGCGTGGCCAGAATCACGCCCACCAGACCGAAAACTCCCAGCAGCGTCGCGCACAGCCGCGGAAGCAGCATGGACTTGTTCACGTGCTCGTTCATGGTCTCGATGTTGAAGACCGGCAGATTGGGATCGATGGCGCGAATCTGCTCGCGTACCGCATGCTCGAGCTGCCCCGGCGGCGTGCTGCCGCGCGCGATCACGGAAATGCCGAAGAAGCTCATGGCCTGCTCGGGCTTCGGTTCCAGGAAAAGGAACAGGCAGGGCTGGCCGGTCTCGCCCAGGGTCTTCGATTTCGCATTCGTGACCACGCCCACCACCTCATACTGCTTCCTGCCGTCCAGCCCGTCGGCGGTGATCTGCTGACCCAGCGGGTTACGGCCGGGGAGCAGCCGCTTCGCCAGCTCTTCATTCACCACCGCGGTGCCGCCGCTATCGCGGCGCGGATCGAACTCGCGGCCGCGCAACACCGGAATGCCCATGGTTTCGAAATACTGTGCACCCACGTTATAAGCGTCCACCACCACGCGTTTCGAGCCATCCTTTCCTCTGGCGTCCACATCGACACTGGACCCTCCCATGCTGAGCGGAATGCTATCGACAAAGCTGACCGATCGCACCCCCGGCAGCGCGGAAACCCGTTCGCGGACCTGCGCCAGAAACTGGCGGCTCTTCTCCGCCGAGTAGTGGCTCAGCTTCGGATCGAAGGCCATGAAGGTGACACCATCCGTGCGCATGCCGAGGTCGATGGCGGAGGCGTTTTGCAGGCTGCGCAGGAACAGTCCGGCGCACACCAGCAGCACGAGCGACAGGGTCACCTGCACCAGCACCAGGGCGTTGCGCAGTCTGAAGCGGCGCATGCCCCCGAGCCCGCTGGTCTCGTTCTTCAGCCAGGTGGTGAGGTCGGGACGCGTGACGCGCAGCGCCGGGACCAGACCGAACACGATCCCCGTCCCCACCGCCAGCGCGGCGGTGAACAGAACAACCCGCAGATCCGGCCGGAACGCGAAAGCGATGGGTATGGGCAGCGGCAGCTTGAAGCCTTCAATCGCGGACGTGGCCATCCAGGCCAGGGCGAAGCCGAGCACCGCGCCCATCAGCGACAGCAGCACGCTCTCGGTGAGCAGTTGCCGCACCAGCCGCCAGCGGCCGGCGCCCACCGACAAGCGAATGCCGATCTCCCGCCGCCGTGTGGTGGCGCGCGCCAGCAGCAGGCTGGCCACGTTCACGCAGGCGATCAGCAGAACCAGCCCCACAACAACCGAGAGCACCACGAAGAGTCCCAGCCCGGCTTGGTCCAAACCACCCGGCAGTCCTCCCGCGCGCGCCAGCGTCAGGGGCGGCCGCTTCTCGCCCTTGTGATACGTGCCGTCCAGCCGCCGCTGGATCACGTTCAGCGCCGCCGTGGCCTGGGCGCGCGAGACGCCGGGCTGCAGGCGGCCGATGAGCATAATCCATTGGGCGCTTCGGTCTTCTTTGAGCTTGTCCGAGGGCAGGTCGGGCATGAGCTGGCCGGTCATGGCGAGGGGGGCCCAGAACTCCGGCACGAAGCCGCGGTCGGCGCCATGAAACTCCGGCGCGGTGACGCCCACCACCGTGTAGCGGGTGTTGTTCAGCAGGATGTCCTTGCCGGCGATGTTAGGATCGGTAGCAAAGCGCCGCCGCCACAATCCGTTGCTGAGGACGACCACGGGGTTGCGGCCGGTGGCGACGTCTTCGTCGGGCAGAATTCCGCGGCCCAGTTGCATGGGCACGCCCAGCACGCTGAAATAGTTGCCGGCGACGGTCTGGCCCCAGATGCGTTCCGGCTCCCCGACGCCGCCCACGCTGGCGGGCATGATGACGAAGTAGGCGGTGAGTCCTTCCAGAGCGGCTTTTCCCTGATCGCGGTAGTCGAGATAATCGGGCCAGGAGAACGATCGGCCGCCGTCGAGGGTGACCAGGCGATCGGGCGCGCGCACCGGGAGGTCGCCCAGAAGCATGGCGTTCACCATGGTGAAGACGGTGGTGTTGGCGGCGATGCCGAGCCCGATGGAGACCGCAACGGCGGCGGTGAAGCCTCGATTCTTGCGGAAGGTTCGCAGCGCGAACACGATGTCCTGGCGGAGGGTGCTGAGAATCTGCATGGGCGCTCTCTGGTTGCTATTCCGAGTACGCAGGCGGGGCCCGGAAAGTTCCTGATTCCGCGCGGGAGCACGCAGTGGGTCAGTTTTGAATTCTCGTGGGCTTTTCAGCAACCATGGACCAGCACATGCTTTTCGAGTACCTCTCCCGCGTCCTGCGAGATTCGACCGGTGTCCCGAGCCAGGCGGAAGAGATCGTCAAATCCCTCCGAGTTGAATTTGCGCACACTCCGTGCAAGTTCCGATACGGCATACGAATAAGTTGCCGTCGTGACCTTGTACTGAGTCGCGAGGTTGACTTTTTCCAGGCAGCGCATGGTGCCGACATGGTACCACCGGAGAGCGGCTGGATGAAGAAGATTCAGCGGACGCCATGAAGATGAAGCAAACAATGCTGGTTTTTGATGGTTCGGTTTCGTCGAGCGCGGGGTTTTCGGCCGATCCGGACAGCAGCCGGACCTGGACCGCCAGGCGCGTTTACCGGGCCGCTCTCATCTGGTGGCAGCGACGACCAGCCAGGTGTAGCCAACACAGAAGCACGCCAGAGCGCTGAACCCAAATGCCTGATTTCGCGTGTACTTGAACCGGGTGTAGGAATTCGCATCGGGATTATTCCGGTGACTCTCGTAATTGAACACCAGGAAGATCATGAAGAGCACTCCGTAAATGATGCTCGCAGCCACCACAAACAACGGCGACGCGAATAGGCTCAGCGAGCGCGCGTTCGATGAACCGAAATTCGACGAGCCAAATAAGCAGAAAACGATGGACGCGGCCGCCAGGCCGAGGATAAACTTGGCAATGTCCAGGTACATCGGAAGCAGGGTCTTGCCAAACTCGCCGTCCTTGCCGCCGGGGTCGAAAGTGAAAGACTCCCCTTTGGTCCTCAGAAAGACGATGAGCCATATCGCAACGAACATGCCTGCGGCGGTTGCACTTCCGGCGAAGCCCGCGAACAACATGCTTTGAGCATAGCGGGTATTGGCCGGCCACTTTCGCCACCGGCTACGGGGCGCTTTGCGCCAGCCGCGTTGCGGGCGTGATGATCACTTCTCCGGTTGACCTCAGGCAGATTTCGTATACCCGATCCGGCTCCATGAGCATGTAGGGCGCGTCACCGTGGATGGCTCGCACGCCGTGCTCCTTCGCCAGTTTGTCGTCGTTGGCCAGTTCCCAGAAGCGTTTCCAGAGCTCCTTCTCGAAATCGCTGGGCGCCTGCCCACCGGCGTAGATCTCGGGCGGCTGACCCTCCTTGTCGATGACGAATCCATCTTCGGGCCGCATGGTGCTGGAGAAGATCCGCCGGAACAGCATGAGCGCCTGGCCTTTCAAGGGATCGCCCTGCTCGACGAAGTGGTCGTCGAACTTGATCACCAGGGTGTCGAAATAGACTTCCTGCCCCGGCAGAGTCAGCTCTCGGGAGACGCTGATCGGTTTGCCGGCATCGTCGGTCTCGGTGAATCGGATGGTGGTTTGCAGGTTCCCCTGCTGGTCCCGGGCCTGCCGCAAAACCTCAACCCGGGCTCGGCGGTCGATGTGCTTCAGAATTTTCAGGTAGGTTTCCAGGCGCTGCTTCTCTTGTTCGAGTTTGACAATGGTCTCTTTCTGCTCGCGGAGCTGGTTCTGCAGCGCCTGCCGCGGCACGATGACCAGCTCATACGCCAGATAGACGCTGACCGCGGCGACTGCGACCAGTCCCGCGGACCAGACGACCGACTGAATGGGAAAATGACGGCCGTTGCTCATAGGACCCTCTAGTTATAACCTTGCGGCTGAGCCAGTTTACCAGCGCGCTCAAGCACGGAAGTGAGTACGCCGCCACACGGGCTTCGGCGAAATCTGCACATGAAGTGCATTACCTGCCTGGCGGCAACATACCAGCCACGCGGTGAGGCTCTCCGCTATTTCGCCCGCTTCACCGCGTCTACCAGACCGGGATACGGGTCAATCTCCTTCCCCTTCCACCACAGTTTTTCCGGCCCCAGCTCGGTGATCGCAAAATGCAAATGCGGCGCGCTCGGATCCGCATTCCCCGTCGATCCCACGAAACCGATGACGTCCCCGCTTTCGACCCGCATTCCCTCATGCAACCCTTCCGCGTACCCGTCCAGGTGCGCGTAGTAGTAGCAATAGACTCCCATTTCGTCGAACTCGTATATCGTATTGCCGCCCGGTTTGCTGAGGAACAGCTTGCGAACGGTTCCCGATACCACGGCGCGCACGGGAGTCCCTTTCGGTTCCGGAATATCGATTGCATGATGGGGATGCCCGTTGTGCACTTCGTCGAACGAATCCCGCAGATTCGCAAGGGGGAGCCCGCGGATGGGCGGAGTCATCTCGAGAATAGAGGAGGCCGCGCCCGCCACGAGGAACACTGGCAACAACCCGGCAATGCAAACCCAGGGTCTCAACGCTATTCCTCCAGGACGACGGGCGTGCCGCGCCGCACCATGTGCGACAGATCGACAACATCCCAGTTCGTCAATCGGATGCACCCGCCCGATTCGCCGTGCCGGATATGCCCCGGATCCGGCGTCCCATGGATTCCATAATGCTCTTTCGAGAGGCCGATCCA
>CAYVPZ010000142.1:0-9230 GCA_964453955.1 uncultured Solibacteraceae bacterium
GCGCGTGGCCAGTGCCGCATCGATCCTGGCGGTGGTGGCGTAGACGATCAGCCCGGCCGCGGCGATGGCGAGTTGCATGGCGATGTTTTCGTAGGTGACGAATATGGCGTAATCGGTGAGCAGCAGGCGGCCGTTCATCAGGATGACGACAAAGAGCGCGTAGTATGCGGTGAGCGCCGCGGCGCCCCAGGCAGCGGTTCGGCGCCACTCGACGGCCGCGGCTGCGACCACCATGAACGCACTGGCGGCACAGGCCAGGGCGGTGCGAGCGGGAAAGTTCGCGGGCACCGGCTGCCCCGGGTCAAAGTCCCTGAAGGCCAGGCCGGCCAGGCCCACCGCCATCACCCCCAAGCCGTAGACGCGCCAGCCGAAGGCCATCCTCGTTTTTTCCGCCGTCATGGCTGTTCCAGCTTAGCGTAGGGGATGCTCTTCTGCGCGTTGATGGAAACTTCGTACGCGCCGCGGGTCCCTGGCTGCTCCAAACGAACGTGGATGTCACCGCTTTTCCCGGCGGGCTGTTCGATCTCGCGCACCGGCACCGGCGTGAAGGAGAGGATCAGCATGGCCAGCGCGGCCCAGCCCAGTTTCACTCGCCCTGGCCCGAGTTTCGATTCGTCGCAAATCACCGGGTGCCGCAACGCGAAGAGCAGCAGCGCCGCCCACACATACCAGATCCACGAATCCGCCACGCGCCCGATAATCACCAGCACTACCAGAAGAATGCGCGACAGGGTTTTGTGCCAGCGGCCGAAAAAAGCATAAACAATATGGCCGCCGTCGAGCTGGCCGATGGGAATGAGGTTCAGCGCGGTGGCTAATAACCCCGCCCAGGCCGCGCGCGCCACCGGATGCAGATAAATGTCCGCAGTGGACACGTGCGGAAACAGCAGCGCTTCGACGCCCCGCAGCAGCAGCGGCGTGGAGAAAACCACATCCCCGTGCAACGCCGAACCGTGGGCCACGCGCGAGAGAGCCACGCCGATCACCGCCGCCGGCAACAGCGTTACGAATCCGGCGATCGGTCCGGCGAAGCCCACGTCGAAGAGAGCGCGGCGGGTGTAGATGGGCGAACGAATTCGAATAAACGCGCCGAGCGTTCCGAGACCCACCGGGAACGGAAGAAACCAGGGCAGCGATGCATCAATGCCGTAGCGCCGGCAGGCCAGATAGTGACCCATCTCGTGCGCAAACAAAATGCACAGGAGGGTCAACGAATACGGCAGGCCCATCCATAGCAGGGATGGGTCGGCGGGCAAACGCAGCAGGATGTTCCAGAAAGCATCGATGGTCGGCGGAAGGTTTTCGTAGAAGGCGATTCCGAATCCGCTTCCCACCACCGTGGTGGTGAGCAGCGTCAGCGCCAGCAGCCCAACGTGCAGGGCCAGCCGCCGTTTCACAACAACACGCGGGAAATCGAGCGGCTCGCCGAGCGCGCGGCCTGCGGTGGACGGGTGCACAAAAAACTTCAAACCAAACGCTACAGCGTCTGCAATTCCTTGCCGGGCTTGAAGCGAACCGCCTTGCCCGGCGGAATGGCCACTTCCGCGCCAGTGCGGGGATTGCGGCCGATGCCCGTCTTTCTCGGCCGGACGTTGAAGATGCCGAAGCCGCGCAACTCGATGCGCTCGCCGTTGGCCAGAGCCCGCTTCATGCTTTCGAAAACAGTCTCGACGGCCATCTCGGCCTTGGTCTTGGTAATGCCGGTTTTGTTGACTACTTCGTTAATGATATCCAGCTTGATCAAGGGAGCCCCTCCTGTCCCGCGCCACGCCAGCCAGCAAACCTCATGATAAGATTGGGGTTAAACCGTTGTCAAGGCCGCAACAAAAACTCTCGCCGGTGAATGCGGAACTTTTTCGCCGGGCCTGCTCGCAGTTTGCCACCGGAGTGGCCATCGCCACGGTGCCCGCGGGGGATGGCGCGCCCCATGGATTGACCGTGAATTCGTTCGCGGCGGTGTCGCTGGAGCCGCCGCTGGTGCTGATCTCGATCGGCGACCAATGCCAGGCTCTGGATCACTTTCGCGATGGCGAGTTCTTTGCGCTGAACATTCTCGCCGCCGGCCAGGAGGCGCTTTCCGAGGCCTTCGCCCGGCGCATGGACAACCGTTTCGAGGACCAGGCCTGGTTCGCCGGAGAGACGGGAGCGCCGCTGATTCCCGGCGTTCTGGCGACCATGGAGTGCCGCCTGGTGGACGTCATCAGGTTGGGCGATCACTCGGTGCTGGTGGGAGAGATGGTGGCGGCGTCGATGGCCGAAGGCGCGCCGCTGATGTATTTTCGGAGTGGTTACGGGCGTATGGCGTAAGGCGCGGGCAAGGAGTGGGGCAGGGAGAGGAGCGGGGCTGAGAGCCCCGCGCAGGCTGAGAGCCTGCCCCGCTAGGGCGCGCGGGAGGCCGACGGGCCGAGGACCTTTTCCTTGTCCACGGGAACGGCCTGCGCCAGCGCGACATCCACCACCGTGCCGGTTTCGAACCGAACGTCCGTGCCGCGCATCAGAACCGCAATCAGGGTGCCGGCCGCGATGCCCGAAACGCCGCCGATTCCCACACCGCGCAACCCTCCACTCAGCGCGCCCGCCGTGCTGCCGATCATGGCGCCCTCCGAAGCCGCCTTGCCGACGTTCTCCAGATCCCGGCCCTTCTCCGAGTCGTGCTCGGCCGTTCCCGGCTCTTTCATGTGCGTGCCCGGGTTGCCCGGCACCTGGTTGAGAAGAGCGGAAAGATTCAGGCTGTAGCCGTTCTGATAAATGAGCGTGGTGATGTGGAAGCGGAGTTCGGCGGTCCCCTTGATGCGGCCCGCGCGCTTGACGCTGTCCACCATGCCCTGCACGTAGGTGCCGGGGGGAATCATGATGTTGCCGTTCACCAGAATCGGAAACGTGGTGCGCGCGTAGACGGCGTCGCCGGGCTGCGCGTCTTTGGTGGAGACGGACTGCTGCAGTTGTATGGGAATGCGGGTCCCGGCGGGGACCACCCACGGCTGATCGCCGTTGGTCACGGGCGCCGCGTCGCGTGTCTTCAATGTGGGCTGAGCCTCCGGCGGCTGCTGCGCCATCACACAGGTAGCGATGAGCAGAGTAAGGGCGATCATCTCCCCTCCACGGTATCACGTTAATGTTTCTTCACAAACGCTTTCCGTGTACACTGGGACGGGAGAACCAGGCTACCGATGACCGTGCAAACCGGACAGGGTATCGCTGTGCAAACCAGTCTCGACCAGGCCGCCGCCGCGCGCCCCGGACCTGACGATCTCGCCCGCGCGTATCGAATCATGTACATGTCGCGGCGGATCGACGACCGCGAGATCCTGCTCAAACGCCAGAACCGCATTTATTTTCAGATCAGCGGGGCCGGACACGAGGCCGTCCAGACCGCCGCGGGCATGCTGCTGAAACCGGGTCACGACTGGTTTTACCCGTACTACCGCGACCGCGCGCTGAGCCTGGCCCTCGGCTTTACCGTCGACGACATGATGCTGCATTCGGTGGGCGCGGCGTCGGATCCCTCGTCGGGCGGCCGGCAGATGCCCTCGCACTGGAGCTCGCCGAAACTGCACATTGTCAGCGGGTCGTCCCCCACGGGCACGCAACTGGTGCAGAGCGTCGGCTGCGCGCATGCCAGCCGCTACCTGAAACCGGAGCCGGACGAGATCACGCTGGTGTGTACGGGCGAGGGCGCCACCAGCGAGGGCGAGTTCTGGGAGGCCATGAACGCGGCGTGTCTGGACAAGCTGCCGCTGCTGATTCTGGTGGAGGACAACGGTTGGGCCATTTCCACGCCGGTGGAGAGACAGTCGCCCGGCGGCAACGTGTCCCAGTTGCTGGCGAATTTCCCGGGGCTGGCCCGCTACGATGTGGATGGCACCGATTTCGTGGCCTGCTGGAGGGTTCTGGAGCAGGCCATCGCGTATGTGCGCGAGCGCAAGGGCCCGGCCCTGGTGCAAGCCTCGGTCATCCGGCACTATTCGCACTCGCTCTCCGACGACGAACGCCTGTACAAGACGAAAATGGAGCGGGACGCGGAACAGACGCGCGATCCGCTGCGGAAGTTCCCCGAGTGGCTGGTGGCGGAAGGCGTGCTCGACCGGCACGCGGTGAAGCGAATCGCACACGAGGTGGACGAGGAGATCGGCAGGGCCACGGACCGGGCGCTGAACGCGCTGCCCCCGCCGCACGGGTCGGCGCTGAAGTTTCTCTATTCCGATGAAGTGGACCCCACCGGCGATCAGTTCGACGCCGAGCCCCGGCTGGAAGGCGAGCCGCGCACCATGGTGGATGAGATCAACCGCACGCTCATCGAGGAGATGGAACGCAATCCGCACGTGGTGGTGTTCGGCGAGGACGTGGCCGACTGCAGCAGGGAAGAGAGCCTGGCCGAGGTGAAAGGCAAAGGCGGCGTCTTCAAGACCACCGCGGGGCTGCAGATCCGCTTCGGCTCGGCGCGCTGCTTCAACACGCCCATCGCCGAGGCCTGCATTATCGGGCGCGCCATCGGCATGGCCACGCGCGGACTCAAGCCCGTGCCGGAGATTCAGTTCTTCGATTACATCTGGCCGGCGTTCATGCAGATTCGCGATGAGCTGGCCACGCTGCGGTGGCGGTCGCACAACGGCTTCAGCGCGCCCATGGTGATTCGCGTCCCCATCGGCGGGTACCTCAACGGCGGCGCGATTTATCACAGCCAGTGCGGCGAAGTGTTCATGACGCACAATCCCGGCTTGCGCGTGGTGATGCCGTCGAATGCGCTGGACGCGTGCGGGCTGCTGCGCACGGCGATTCGCTGTGACGACCCGGTGCTGTTCCTCGAACACAAGAAGCTTTATCGAGAACCGTACAATCGCTCACCGCATCCCGGTCCCGATTTCACCATTCCGTTCGGCCGCGCGAAGGTGGTGAAGCCCGGCCAGCGGCTGACCATCGTCACCTATGGCGCGCTGGTGCAGAAGTCGCTGCTGGCGGCGCTGCAGGTGGAGCAGAAGAATCCCGAGCACACCGTGGAGGTGATCGACCTGCGGACGCTGTCGCCCTACGATTGGGCGGCGATTCGGGAGTCGGTGGAGAAGACCAGCCGCGTGCTCATCGCACACGAGGACTGCCTGTCGTGGGGCTACGGGGCGGAGATTGCCGCGCGCATCGCCAACGAGCTGTTCTCGTCGCTGGACGCGCCGGTGGGCCGGGTGGCCGCGCTGGACACCTGGGTTGGCTACCACCCGCAACTGGAGTACGAGACTCTGCCGCAGGTGGAGGATCTGGTGAAGGAAGCGGAGCGGCTGCTGGGGTATTGAAGGCATCGAGCGCAGCGAGTCCTGAGCGAATGTCGATAGAACAAACCGATGTTGTCGATATCATTTCCACCGACAGGATGACCGGACACGTTGTTCTTACAATCAGTGACCACTTGGACTGGTCCGACAGCGTCGAAAGCGGGGAAATTCTGCAAAATTATCCTCATGCGAGAGACAGACAGGTCGAGTTCAGAGTGGTTTTTCGGTTTCAACCGGATGAGGCAGGGCGAGCGTTTTTGTCCAAAGTGGCGCCGATTATCGAATCCGCTGGTCTCAGCTTCCGGTACGATGTGTTCACTGGCGGGCGGTTCAACTGATAGTCACTCGGCAGTGTCCAGCCAGTCTAACAGTCGGGGACCGCAGATCTGTCGTTGCAGTGGAAGTTGCGATCTTACCCATGGTAAGATACATCCATGGAACAGGTTACAGTTTCGTCCAAGGGCCAGCTCGCGATTCCGCGAGCCGTCCGGGATGCCCTGAACCTGGCTGCGGGAGCGCGGCTGACCCTCGAAGTGCGGGGACAGGAGATTGTGCTGTCGAAAGAGCCCGCGTGGAAGAAACTGGAGGGTGCCGCCGCCGGCCGTGGCTTGATGGAGACGTTCGCCGCCGCTAGGCGCGAGGAACGCGAGCGTGAAGACGCGCGTTCTTGATTCGTGGGCGATTCTTGAATGGATGAGAGGCCGCCAGCCCGCCCGCGGCATCATCGCGAACCTCCTGCACGAAGCTGCGGAAGGCCGGACGCGCCTCTTCATGAGCGCCATCAACGTCGGCGAAGTTTACTACGTACTCCGCAAGAATCACAGCGAGGACCTCGCCGAATCGTGGCGTGAGTCTTCGCGCACCCTGCCCGCGACACTCGAAGTGCCCACTGCCGACGACATCTGGAATGCCGCCTCATTGAAGGGACGCTTCCCCATTTCCTATGTCGACGCGTTCGCGGCGGCGCTGGCGCAGAAGCGCAAGTGTCCCCTGGTGACCGGAGATCCGGAGTTCCAGCGCGTCGAGCACCTGGAACTGGATTGGATCGGCGCGGGCTGACGGATCGCCGCGCGCATCGCCAGCGGGTTTTCGTCGCTGGACGCGCCGGTCGGCCGTGTGGCCGCGCTGGACACCTGGGTCGGCTACCATCCGCAACTGGAGTACGAGACTCTGCCGCAGGTGGAGGATCTGGTGAAGGAAGCGGAGCGGCTGCTGGGGTATTGAAGCTACCCGGGCGGTTCCGGGAGCGACAGCTTAACGGCAAATCCGCCGGGCCAGCAGGTTTGCGATCTCGGCGTGCCGCGGAACGGCCTCCGCGTGGCCGGTCTGTGGATTCTCCCACAACGAGTGCTCTTTGCCTTCCCGCCGGATCACGCAACCATGCCGCCGGAGGTGCCGGAGCAGCCGCTCGCGCCTCATCCGACGACGACCATCTCCTGTTTCGCGTCGGCAGGCATGGAACGCAGCGAGTCCTCGCGCCGATGGTCCAGAACCAGGGCGATGGCTTCCTTCAGGTTGGCCAGGCATTCCTCGCGCGTTTGACCCTGGCCGTTCGCTCCGGGCACCTCAGCGCACCAGGCGATGTACCATGGACCGTCCCGCTCGACGATTGCCGTGAATTCGTTGCGCATACATTCCAGTCTAACTGGCCGCTCGCACATCCTGCTCTTACCTTCGGATTGGATCGCCCCGCGCTAGCATTGGTAGATGCGCCGATCCTGGGTCCTCGCCCTCGCCGGCCTGATCAGCCTCGCGCACGCCGGACCGCCCTTCCAGACCGACGATCCCGAGCCGGTTGACTTCAAACATTTCGAAGCCTACTCGTTTTCCACGCGCGACGGCACCCGGGTGGGCTCGGCGTATCAGGGGCCGGCATTCGAAATCAACTGGGGAGCCGTGCCTGACGTTCAGTTGCACCTGGTGGTCCCCGCCGCGTCATTCCTGCCCAACCCGGGGCCCAGCGCCTTCGGCATCGGAGACACCGAGCTGGGCGTCAAGTACCGCTTCATCCACGAGAAGAAGCTCCGTCCCGAGTTCGGCATCTTCCCGTTTCTGGAGTTGCCCACCGGTAGCGCGCGGGCCGGGCTCGGCAATGGACGCACGTGGGCCCGCCTGCCGCTGTGGGCCCAGAAAAGCGCCGGACCGTGGACCACGTACGGCGGCGGAGGCGAAGTCCTGAATTCCGCGCCGGGCATGCGCGACTACGCCTTCGCGGGCTGGCTGGTGCAGCGCGACATCGGAAAGAAGCTGACCCTGGGAACGGAGGCCTACCATCATGGCGCGGAAGGAGCGGCCGCGCTGAGCACCCGCGCCTCCACGCTGATGGACGCCGGCGGCTACTACTATTTCAGGAAGCCGGGCTTCCAGTTGCTCTTCATGGCCGGGCACAGCGTGGCGGGACAACCCGAATCGGTGGCCTACCTGGGGCTGTACTGGACGTGGGGCGGAGACGCGCCCGCGAAGTCCGCCGGCCTGATGCACCAGCACGCCGGGCTATGACGCGATGCCAATCCGGTTCGCGCGATGGCCGCCGAACGCGTGGATGGTCCGGGTCCCCGCCAGCACCTCGCCGCCGTGCGGAACGCCGCGCGGGATCACGTATTCCTCGCCGGCGTTCACCGGGATGCGCTCGCCGCCGATGATGAGCGTGTAGCAGCCCTGTACGACGGCCATGTACTCGTCGTAATCGTGCGCGTGCGGCGCGGATTCCGCGGTCTGGTGGCAGGTCCAGAAGGCCATCTGACTGCCGCCGGCGCCGTCGAACACGTAGCCTTCGACGCCCGGCGTGGCCTGACTGGCGGCGGCGATCCGGTTGGCCGGATGCTTCATGAACGCGGGGAAATCATCCATGACCACGCCGTTACTCGCCCGTGAACGCAGCGTCGGCCTTCACGGCACGCCACGGCTCCTTCTCGCCGGCCACGTCGCGGTCGTCCACGCGGTCGTACAGGTGCCGCGCCGAGGTGGTGCCCAGCCCCTGGTTGTACAGGCTCTCGATCCCCAGCGCTTGCCCCAGGTCCTCATTGAACCCGTGCAGCGCGTGCAACTGATCGGCGCGGGCAGGCGCGCGCTGCCCGCTGCGGGTCATGAGAAACATCTGGTAGCCCGCGCTCACCAGCTCGGCGATCTCTCCGCCCAGCAGAATGCCGGCTATTCCGAGGTGCACCTGGCCATCGGCCGCTTCGCTGACCACGGCCGCGCACTCGCCGCGCGTAACGCGCACTCCACCCGAGGCATCCGGCTGGGTGGTGAATCCGGCCGCGGCCAGCGAGCCGATACGCTGCTGGAACGTTTTGACCTGGGGCTTAGCGCGGTTGAAGAACATATGGATACTATATTGCCATGGCTTACCTGCTCGCCCTCGATGAGGGCACCACCAGCGCGCGCGCGGCGCTCTATGACGAACTCGGCCGGCGCCTGGCCATGGCCGCCATGCCCATCTCCTGCGCTCATCCGCACACCGGCTGGGTGGAACAGGACGCGCGCGACATTCTCGATGCGCAACTGGTGTCCGCGCGCCGGCTGCTGGCCGATCACGGCGTGGAGGCGCGCGAAGTGGCCGCCATTGGCATCACCAACCAGCGCGAGACCACCGTCGTTTGGGACCGCCTCACCGGCGCGCCGGTGGCCCCGGCCATCGTGTGGCAATGCCGCCGCACCGCGGAGTTCTGCCATGCGCTGGCGCAATCGGACAGCGCGGAGTTGATTACCGCCCGCACGGGCCTGGTGGTAGACGCCTATTTCTCGGCGACGAAGATCCGCTGGATTCTGGATCGCGTCCCCGACGCGCGCAGCCGCGCCCGCAACGGCGATCTGCTGTTTGGCACGGTGGACTCGTGGCTGGTCTGGAACCTCACCAATGGCGCCGCGCACGTCACCGATGTCACCAACGCCTCAGATCGGAAGAGGACACGTCTGAACTCCAGTCACTGGCCAATCTCGTATGCAGTCTTCTGCTTGAAAAAA
>CAYVPZ010000143.1:0-9229 GCA_964453955.1 uncultured Solibacteraceae bacterium
CCGCCTCCGCCTCCGACGGTTCCGCCAGTGGCGCCCGTCGCCGTGGAACTGGCCAGCGAAAACAGCACGCCATCCTGGGTTTTCATGCCGCCCACGCCAGCCCGAATGGGAACCTGTCCTTCGCCCAGACCCTGGGGAACCACCAGGTTGATCTGATAAAGACCGGCGCTCGAAATCCCGACGAACAACGGCTCGACGAGGGCGTCATTGATGTACAGCGTGAAGGGATTGTTGATGGGCGCGGCGCCGGAGAACGCCTTTCCGGCGGGGACCGTGGGAGTAGTGGGTCCGAACCCGACGCCGTACAGTTCGACGATGTCGCCGGGTTGCGCGGCCACCGTGGGGTAGCCAAATGAACTCCCGGTGGGGCCGAGCAGATCGTAGGTTCCTCCGCCGAACGCTCCCGAGCCGTCCGACCGGACAATGACTCCTGCCACAAACTTCTGGTAGAACAGGCAGAACGACGGCGCAAACTTGCTAAGAGTCACTGTGGCGGTGGCCGAGCCGGCGGCAGTGGTGACGACCACAGAGACCGCGCCTCTCACCATGTCGTCGGGCGCCTGCATATTGATCTGGGTAGGGCTGACATACGACAGATACGCCGATTTCCCGTCGATGGTGACGCTGGTGCCGCCCAGCGAGGTGGGAAAATCGCCATTCCACAACGCGGTTTCGGCGGCCAGGTTCTGCCCGAAAACCGACACCCATTCGCCCGGTTCGATGATGTTTTCCGTGCCGTAAATGGGAACCACTCCAGGGGGCACAATGGACGGGGCCTGGGTCTGGGTGGCGCCGGCGGTTTCCACGCGCACGCCGTTGAATAACCCGTGTCCGCGCATGGCCACGAGGAACCCGGCGCCGTTTATGATGGGCGGGCCTTTGGAACTCGACGGAAGCTGCCGGACCGTGCGGACACTGGCCACGGGGTCACGGGTGTCGCGGATGCCGGCGCCGATGGCCGATGCCGACGCGCCGGTGGCCATGGCCATGGCCGAGCCGCTGACCGCTGCATAGACGTGCCAGTCTCCCACGCTGCGCTTGAGCGCCCGCCGCAGCGACGATGTGCGGAGGGCGGCGAAATAAGCCTCGATGCGGCGATCGAGATCGAGCTTGCGCTCTCTCATACCTACTTAAACGTACAATCGCACGGGATTGGTACGAACTTCCCAGGGAACCAAAGCGGAGGTGGTTCGTATAAGGTGCATGGCCACACTATGGCGCGACTTCTGTTTTGGCTTCCGGCTGCTGGGCAAGAACAAGGGCTTCACCTTTATTGCCGTGCTGGCGCTGGCGCTGGGCATCGGGCCGAACACGGCCATCTTCAGCGTGATCTACGCGACGCTGCTGGCTCCCATGCCCTATCCGCACCCCGAGCAACTGGTGATGGTGTGGTCGAAGATCCAGGGCGACCGCAACGGCGTTGCGGCGGGCGATTACCTGGACTGGGTGCGCGAGAGCAAGTCGTTTCAGGGATTGTGGGCGTGGACGGGCTTCAGCGCGAACCTGGCGGGCGCCGAAGAGCCGGAGCAGATCCAGGGCACGCAGGCGGTGCCGGGGTGGCTAAGAATAGGCGTGAAACCGGTAATGGGCCGCGACTTTCTGCCCGAGGAGGGCCAGACGGGCCGGGATCGTGTGGTCATATTGCGGAACAAGCTGTGGGTCCGGCGTTTCGGCGCGCGGCGCGATATCATCGGCAGCCATATCCACATCAATGGCGAACTATACACCGTGGTGGGAGTGCTGCCGCCGGGCCAGCAGGACAGAATGGAGGACGAGCTGATCGTCCCGCTGGCTTTCAAGCCCGAACAAATCAATCACGACTTTCACTGGTTGCTGGTGCTGGGACGGTTGAAGCCGGGCGTGAGCATCAAACAGGCGCAGGCGGACATGGACGCGGTGACGCGGCACATCGGCGAAGTGTATCCGCAGGACAAGGGATGGGGCGCGAGCGTGGAGCCGCTGCGCAACGACTTCCTGCCGAAGGAGAGGATCGCCAGCCTGTGGCTACTGATGGGCGGCGTGGGCTTCGTGCTGCTGATCGCCTGCGCCAACGTGGCCAATCTGCTGCTGGCGCGGGGGACGGCGCGGCAGCGGGAAGTGGCCGTGCGCGCGTCGCTGGGGGCATCGCGAGGGCGGCTGTTCGGGCAACTGCTCACCGAGAGTCTGGCGCTGGCGCTGGCGGGCGGGGTTCTGGGTGTCGGACTGGGCTGGGGCATCCTGAAGGCGGTGATGGCGTTCATGCCCATAGAGACACTTCCCTCGGAGGCCGACGTCTCGCTTAACCTGCCGGTGCTGTTGTTCACCCTCGGCGCCACCATGCTGGCGGGCTTGCTGGCAGGCTGCGCTCCGGCGTGGCAGGCGGCGCGGCTGGACCTGAACGAGACGCTGAAGCAATCCGGCCGCTCGCTCAGCGGGGGCCATCACTGGCTGCGGCGCGTGCTGGTGGTGGGCGAGTTTACGCTGGCGCTGACGCTGCTGGCGGGCGCGGGGCTGGCCATCCACAGCTTCATGAAAATCACGCAGCTCGATCTGGGCATACGCACGGATCATATCCTGACGTTCGGGCTGCCGGTGCCGCGAGGGCATCTGACCGAGCCCGACCAGATCCGCGGTTTTTATCGGCAGATACTGGCGCGCATCGAGGCCGTTCCAGGAGTGTTGAAAGCGTCGGCCAGCACCGGGTTGCCTATCGACGGCACCGGATTCGGCATGCCTTTCTATATTGCCGGCAGACCCTTCGCGAATCCCGCGGATCGTCCTGGCGCGGGCTTCCAGATGGTGACGCCGGGGTATTTCGATACGTTCGGGATTCGCGTGGTTCGGGGGCGCGCCTTCGACGAGCATGACGTGGCCGGCGGCGTCCGCGTGGCCATGGTGGACGAGAATTTCGTGAGGCGCCATCTGAAAGGCCTCGATCCCCTGCAGCAGCGCGTGGTGGTGGAGGAACTCATCCCCGGCGTGCAGAGACTGGGCCCGCCGCTGGAATGGCAGATTGTGGGCGTGTTCCACAACGTTCAATACGGCGGCCGGCCCGACGACTGGCCGGTGATGTACGTGCCCTTCTGGCAGAGCCCGTGGCCGAGCGAGGAGATTGCCGTTCGAACCGGCGCCGACCCGGCATCCATGACCAAGAGCATCGCGGCCGCGGTGCACTCGCTCGATCCCGATCTGCCGCTTTCGGAAACGCAGACCATGGATCACGTGGTGAGCGAATCGCGCGCGGGCGACCGCTTCGGCACGGTGCTGTACGGGAGCTTCGCGGCGGTGGCGCTGCTGCTGGCGGCGCTGGGCATCTATGGCGTGATCGTTTTTCTGGTGGAACAGCGCACGCACGAGATTGGCCTGCGCATGGCGCTGGGGGCGGGGCGGGTGGAGGTGCTGCGGCTGGTGCTCGGCGAAGGCATGGCGCTGGCCGGTTGCGGTCTGGTGCTGGGACTGGTGGGTGCGTGGCTGGTGGGGCGGGCGATGCAATCGATGCTGTATGGGGTGACCGCGTTCGACTTCGGGGCGTTCGGCGCGGTGGGCGCGGTGCTGCTGGCGTCGGCGCTGGTGGCGTGTTATGTGCCCGCGCAACGGGCGGCGGGGGTGGATCCGATGATTGCTTTGCGGCAGGAGTGAAAAAAGGGCTGCGATACGCGAGATAATGGAAGCATGCCGATGGTTCCAGCCGGATTCGTCCATCAGGGGCAGCTCGACGCCGAGATCAAAAACGCGATTCGCAGGCTCGGTCCGGAGGCCGTCCACGTTGACTACAGCATTGGCGCGGACTCAACCGGCGAGCCCTCCGTTTTTTTTCGCATCGTCCTGGCCGATGCGGCAATAAGTGAAGATACACTCACTGAAATGACAGGCCGCATCGTAACAATTCTCCTGGATGAGGTACGGCCCATCGAGAATTGGGGACTACATCCCTATTTCAATTTTCGCAGCCAGTCCGAGCAGCGCAGACGAAAAGATCCTGAGTGGGAATAGATGGCGTACCACGATGATCTTCTGAGCCAGGCGCTACAGCTTGTTCACGCCGCACCCTCGACGCAAGCGAGCCTTCGCAGGGCGGTCTCATCCGCTTATTACGCTGTCTTTCACTTGCTGATCGCCGAAGCAACTTCCAATTGGAGCAACGAGAAGCTCCGAGCCGCGCTTGGTCGCGCTTATGATCACGACACGATGAAGAAGGCGTCAAATCGACTCTTGAATACGAAAGACTTTCCTTTTGCCGGAGAAGATCCGCGGGTGGTGGCAAACCTGCGGCGTGTCGCGCTCACGTTTACGCAGCTGCAAGAGGATCGCCATTTCGCGGACTACAATCTCACCGAGGACCTGGACGCAACGGATGCCCTCAACCAGGTCAAATCCGCCGAGAAGATCTTCAACATCTGGCCGTCCATCAGGAGCGACCAGGTCGCACAGGAATACCTGGTCTCCCTTGTAGTAAGACGTCGTTAGGGCCAATACTGGTCCCTTTTGCGTGCGAGGGACACGCGGCGCAAGCCGCGTTCTTTCGGTGCCGCGCAAAACGCGGCTGGCGCCGCGTGTCCCGCTGGCCGAGGAAGCCCAAAGTGAACATATTGTCGTTAGGTCAACTACGCTATTTCTCCGGCAACACCCGCAGCACTTCCTTCGCCTCCACGTGCGAGAACTGCATGGGCAGGCTGTGGCCGTAGTAATACGTTTCCCACTGGTCGGAATAATGGCCCGAGAAAACATTGCTGCTTTCGCCCAGCGTGATGTTGTTCAGTGAGTTGTCCCAGTTCGACAGATCCGCCACGAAGTGCATAGAAGGGCCGACGCGGCCGCGAACCTGCTTCACGGTTTCCGGGGCGCCGCTCATGGGAACCGGGCCGATGTTGAAATAGCGGCCCACCAGCGGAATTTTGCTGTCCACCGGCTGCTCGACGGTGAGGGCGTTGAACTCGCCGTAGTTCCAGCGCGCGACGCTGCTGCCCTGTTCGCGAGCGCCGTCTTCGATGGCGTCACCGAGGGCTTTCAACAGCATCGCATCGGTGTCCGCGAACCAGCCCTTCGCGCCGGATTCGAGCAGCGTCTGAATCACCGACGGCGTGATGAAGTAACTGTAGACCTGCCATTTTCCGGGCGAGGCGCTTTGGGCGAAGGCGTCGCGAACGTGCTCGTAGGTGAGGCGGGCGAGCATGGGCGCGGCGAGCGGGATCTCCATTTGCCCGTTCCAGGGGCGCATCACCGCGACGGCTTCGGCGAGAGAGGCGCCGGCGGGCCGTTTGCGGTCGTACGCGGCCACCACCCGGCGCGCCAGAGAGCGCTCGAAGCCCGAGTACACGTCTTTCTCCACCGTCAGCATGTCCTCCGGCCTCCAGTGCTCGCGCGCGGAGAGGAGGTCGCGAATCTGATTGCTGCGATATTCGGCGGCGAACGCGCCGTTCACCTGGTAATCGTATTTCTCGGGGAAGGGATTTTGATTGGCGGTGACGATGCGGCCCTGGGCGGGATTGAAGACCGCGGGAAGACGGTCGAAGGGAATGAAGCCCTGCCATTCGAACTGGCCGGTGCTGCCATCCACGGGCACGGTTCCGTCGAAGGTGGTGCGAATGGGCAGACGGCCGGTGGCGTGGTAGCCGATGTTGCCGTCGACGTCGGCGTAGACGAAGTTCTGCGCGGGGCCGGGGTAGCGCGCCAGCGCGGCGGTGAACTCGGACCAGTTGGCGGCGCGGTCGATGTCGAGGAAGGGGAACTGGAAGGAGCCGGATTCGGCCAGGGTCCAGCGCAGCGCGAAGTAGTGCGAGCCATCGGCGTAGACGATGGGCCCGTGGCGGGTGACCCACACCAGCAGCTCGTCGGTGCGTGCGCCCTTGACCCGGATGAATTCCCGGTCGGGCCGCGCCTGCTCCACCTGGCCGTTGAACAGATAGCGGCCGGTGCGCGGGTCCAGCTTCTCGTCGTAGAGGTCCTGCACGTCGAACTGGAGATTGGTGACGCCCCAGGCGATGCGCTCGTTGTGGCCGACGATCACCGTGGGCAGGCCGGGGAGCGAAACGCCGATGACGTTCAGGCCCGGGGCCTTCAGGTGAATCATGTACCAGGCGGAGGGCGAAGTAAGCTCGAGGTGCGGGTCGTTCTCGAGAATCGGCTTGCCGCTGGCGGTGTGCGCGCCGGAGACGGCCCAGGCGTTGGAACCCGGCTGCATTTCACGGTCGGAGCGGGCGGGGAAGAGGGCGTTCACTTTGGCGGCGTCGCCCGCGGCCAGCATCTCCAGTTTGCGCGCGTCGTTGTGCCAGCTCTCGGTGAGGATGCGGTACATCTGCAGGCCGGCCGACATGCAATCAACGGGACTCCACGGGCGAGGATCGTAGCGAAGCAGCGTGAACTCGAGTGGATAGCGTCCGCGGTACGCGTCGATGTAGTAATTCACGCCGCGGGTGTAGGCCACCAGCGCGGCGCGATCAGCCGGGGGCAGCGTGCGGTACTGCTCCTCGGCCAGGTGGCGCATGCGCAGGCGGCGGACAATGCGGTCCGCGTCGAGAGCCTCGGGTCCGACGATCTCGGCCAGTTCGCCGCTGGCGAGCCGGCGCATGGCGTCCATCTGCCACATGCGGTCCTGGGCGGTGACGAAGCCCTGCAGCACCAGGGCGTCTTCGATGGACGCGGCGGTGATGTGCGGGACGCCGTAGCGGTCTCGCGCGATGGTGGCTTCGGCGGCGATGGGGAGGGCGATCACACCGGTGGTTCGGGGCAGGGGACGCCAAGCGACGTACCACACGACCAACGCGAGCGCGACCGCCAAAACCGCTATGCTCAGATTAATCGCGCGCAGGAATCTGCCGGAGGCCACCGGTTGATTCTATCAGCAGATGGTTTACCGTCTCCTCATTCTCGCCGCCATCATCGCCGTGAACGGCTTTTTCGCGGCATCGGAGGTGGCGCTGGTATCGGTGCGCAGAAGCCGGCTGCGGGCCATGGCCGAGCGTGGCGTCACCGGGGCGCAGGCGGCGATGAGCCTGCTGGCCCGGCCCGAACGCCTGTTGTCGGTGACGCAGGTGGGCGTGACGCTGGCCTCGCTGGCGCTGGGCTGGGCCGGCGAGCCGACCTTCGATGCGATCCTCACCCGGCTGCTGGGGCCGCTGGCGACGACGGTGGCCGCGCCGTATCTGCACGCCGCCAGCTTCACGCTGGCCTTCCTGCTGATGACGTGGGCGCACGTGGTGGTGGGCGAGGTGGTGCCTAAGAACCTGGCCATCGAGAAGGCCGACCGGCTGGCTCTGCTGGTGGCGCCGGTGCTGCTGCTGGTGTTCCGCGTCAGCGAACCGTTCGTATACGTGATTGAGCGTTCGGCGATCACGCTGTCGCGCGCGCTGGGTCTGCGCGGCTCCGGGGGCGGCGTGCATTCCGTCGAAGAGCTCAAGCTTATCGTCAGCCTGAACCGCGACGCCGGGCATCTGGAGCAGTTCGAGGAGGACGCCATCCAGAGTTTGCTCGATCTGCAGAATTACAGCGTGCGCGAGATCATGACGCCGCGCAACGCCATCGCCTCGGTTTCCGCGGAGGCCACGCTCGACCAGGTGCTGCGCATCATGCGCGTGCAGAAGTATTCGCGCGTGCCGGTGTACGAAGGCCGGCCCGAGCATATCGTCGGGTTCGTCCACATTAAGGACTTGCTGGGGGTTTTGGAACAACAGCGGATCGCGCTGGAGAAAAGGCGGGAGCCGCGGGCGTTTCATTTGCGCAGCATGCTGCGCAAGCATCTGGTGGCGCCGGAAACCAAACCAATCAACGAGCTGGTGGACGAGTTCCGCAAGGCGCACACGCACATGGCCATGGTGGTGGACGAGTTCGGCACCATCTCCGGACTAGTGACGCTGGAGGACGTGCTGGAGCAGATTTTCGGCGAGATCGGCGACGAGCACGACGTGAAGCGGCCCGCACCGCGGCTGGAAGCGCTGGTGCTGGACCTCGACGGGACCACGCTGATCCGCGATCTGGATACGCAGTACGAGATCGAATTGCCGGCCGACGCGGGGTTCGAGACGCTGGCGGGGTTTTTGCTGTTTCGCATCGGCGATATTCCGAAGGAGGGCGACGCGGTGGAGCACGGGGGGCGGAGGTTCACCATCACGCGGATGAGCGGGAACCGGATCGTGCGGGTGCGCATTGAGAAGGTGGCGGCGAGTTAGCGTTTGTAGACCTGGCCGAGACGCCGACCCGAAAGTTCACAGGCCGCGTTCGCGCTCGTACTCGGCGAGGGGCTTCACGCGAGCAGCCGCAAGGTCCGCGAGACCGCGATCCAGAGAGGTGAGTGTCTCGGCAGCATCGCGAAGGTCCTGCAGCCATGCGTGCGCGAGTTCCGCCTGTTCTTCCGGCAACTCATCCACGAGTTGGTGTAGCAACCTCCTTTTCTTTCATCCTAACTCCGTCACTGTTAACGAACCTCGTCCGCAGCGGGTCCGTATCATATAGGAGCATGTCCACCGCGGTTCTGACGGTCCAATCTGCGCGCCGCGTCCGGTTCTGGCCCGCAGTCGGCATTCTCCTGGCAGCCGCGCTGGTGACGTGGTGGATCGCCGCCGGCGTCATCCTGTGCGAGGCGGCGTTGCATGCCAACCGCGTCACCGTGACGCCGGAACCCGCGCTGGCCCTGGCACGCCAAATGGGCGGGAGCGTTCGCGAGGTGCAGATTCGGGCGTTCGATTCAGCTTCGTTGCGCGCGTGGCTGTTTGAACCGGCCCACGCCGGCGGCTCCGCCGTGATGCTGTTCCACGGCATGGCCGATTCGCGTCTCAGCGAGCTGGGGTACGCCCGGCTCCTGCTCAGACACGGTTATCGCGTGCTGGCGGCGGACGAGCGCGGCAATGGATCGAGCGGCGGGGAGATGGAAACCTTCGGCGTGCTGGAGCGTCGGGACACACACGCCTGGGCCGACTGGTTGTTCGCGGGCACGCCCACCACGCGGCTCTACGGGCTCGGCGAGAGCATGGGCGCCGGGGTGCTGCTGGAATCGCTGGCCGCCGAACCGCGGTTCCGCGCCGTGGTCGCCGAATCCGCGTTTCAGAACTTCCGCGAGGTGGCCTACGACCGCGTGTCGCAGCATTTTGGAACGCGCCTGGGGCTCAAGCGCCCGCTCTATTTTGGCGTTATCGAGAGCGGCTTTTTGTATGCACGCTGGCGCTACGGCATCGATCTGGACGAGGCGTCCCCGGAGAACGCGGTGGCCGCGACCACCACGCCGGTGCTTCTCGTCCACGGCCTGGCCGATGACAAC
>CAYVPZ010000144.1:0-9215 GCA_964453955.1 uncultured Solibacteraceae bacterium
TACGTGGATACGGGCCTGAATCTGGTGGACGTAAGGGACACGGCGGAGGGCCATCTGCTGGCCTGGGAGCGGGGACGGCCGGGCGAGCGGTATATTCTGGGCTGTGATAACCTCACTCTTGCCCAGATCTTAGGTAAGCTGGAAGGTATAACTGGTCGCCGGGCTCCCCGGTGGCGAATGCCGTGGGTGGTGGCGTGGGCTGCCGGCGTGGCCAGTTCCGGGTGGGCGGAGATCACCGGCACCCCGCCGCGCGTTCCTTTGGACGCCGTGCGGATGGCCCACCGGAAGATGTTCGTGACGCATGAGAAAGCCGCCCGCGAACTTGGGTTTGTACCGGCGGCGGTGGACGGCGCCCTGGAGCGCGCCGTGAAGTGGTTCCGCGATAATGGATATGTGTAGCCGGCGGGCACTGTGAGCGTGCTGGCGTTTGTTGCCGCCGAGCGGCGTGAGCTCGATGGCATTCTGGGCCGCGCTGCCGGACTGACGCCATTGCGGTGGCCGGTGGAGTTCGCTCGGGAGTTTGTTTTGAATGGCCAGGCCTCGATCGCCGTGGCTAATGGACCGGGCCCGAAGCTGGCCGGGTGCGCGCTGGATGCCATCCGGGAACGGCGGGAGATCCGGGGGGTGGTGAGCGTCGGGTATTGCGGTGCGCTGAAGCCCGGACTCGACGCCAATGGAATTGCCGTGGCCACGCGGGTAAACAACCACGGCGCACGGGCGCCGGAAGTTTCGCGAGCGTTCACGGCGGGGCCGGTTCTTTCGGCCGATCGCGTGGTGACCTCGGTAGAGGAAAAGTCCGGGCTGGCCCGGACCGGGGCGATAGCAGTTGAAATGGAGGCCGAAGCGCTGGCGGAGCGCGCGGAATCCTGGGGAGTTCCGTTTTACTGCGTGCGGATTGTTACCGACACCGCAGCCGAAGCGTTCCCCCTCGATTTCAACGCATGGCGCGATGCCGACGGCCGGTTCCGCCGGTCGCGCATTTTGCTGGCGGCATTGCGAAGGCCGGGCGTGCTGGTGCCGCAATTGATGCGGCTGGACCGCCGCTGCCGGGACGCTTCGGCGGTGCTGGGAGATTTTATTGCGAACTGCAGGTTCTGAGTTGAAAGTCGGGACCGGGGCGGCGAACCCCGGCGGAAACGGCCATACGCCTTCCACCATGAAGGCCGCCGTGTATACGGGCGACAGCCGCATCGAAGTGCAGACGCTGGCCGTCCCCGAGATCGGGCCGGGCGAAATCCTGGTGCGCGTGGAAGCGTGCGGGATTTGCCATACCGACCTGAAAAAGGTGGAGCACAACCTGCTCCCGCCCCCGCGCATTTTCGGCCATGAAACCGCCGGCGTGGTGGTGCGCGCCGGAGACCGCGTCCGTGAATTCGCGCCCGGCGACCGGGTCATCGCCTTCCATCACATTCCCTGCCTCGATTGCTTCTATTGCCGGCACAAGCTGTACGCGCAGTGCCCCACCTATAAGAAAGTGGGCATCACCGCCGGCTTCGAGCCCGCCGGCGGCGGATTCGCCCAGTATGTGCGCGTGATGGACTGGATCGTCCGGCGCGGCGTGGAGAAAATCCCCGATGGCGTGGGCTTCGACCGGGCCTCGTTCGTGGAACCCGTCAACACCTGCGTGAAAGCCATGGTGCAACTGGATCTGAAAGCGGACGACGTGGTGGCCATTCTCGGCCAGGGGCCCATCGGGCTCATGTTCACCATGCTGGCCAAGCGCACCGGGGCCACCATACTCGCCACCGACGCCATGCCCTTCCGCCGCGGCCTGGCCCGGCGCTTCGGCGCGGGGTTCGTGTACGATCCGCGCGACGGCGAATTCTCCAAACAGGTTCGTGAGTTGACCGAAGGGCGCGGCGTGGACGCGGTCATCGTGGCCGCCAGCGCGCCGGGCATCGTGGAACAGGCCATGCGCTGCTCGCGCCCGGGCAGCCGCGTTCTCTTGTTCGCGCAAACGTCTCACAAGGAACGCATCGATCTTTCCGGCGCCGATGTGTGCGTCGGAGAACGCATCGTTTTTGGCTCTTATAGCGCTTCGGTGGATTTGCAGAAGGAGTCTGCCCGCCTGGTGTTTTACGACCTCCCCGTGGAGGACCTGATCTCGCATCGGTTCGCTCTCAACCAGATTGGCGCCGGCATCGATCTCGCTCTGCATCCTCAACCGGATTCATTAAAGATAGTTGTCGAACCACAGAGGTGGTCCTAGTGAATAACCAGATGATGGCCGCCGTGTTGTACGGCAGAGAGGATCTGCGAGTCGAGACCGTCGACGTTCCGGGTGTTGGCCCCGGCGATGTGCTGGTTCGCGTCCGTACGGCGCTTACGTGCGGCACCGACGTCAAGGTGTTTCGCCGCGGGTACCATGCCCGCATGATCGTTCCGCCGGCCTTGTTTGGGCACGAGCTGGCCGGCGATGTGGTGGCCGTCGGGTCCGAGGTGACCAGATTCAAGGTGGGCCAGCGCATTGTCGCGGCTAACTCTGCGCCGTGCGGCGAGTGCTATTACTGCCGCCGCGGCAGCGAGAATCTGTGCGAAGACCTGCTGTTCAACAACGGCGCCTATGCCGAATTCATTCGCATACCCGCGCGCATTGTCGAAAAGAACACCTACCCGATCCCTCACGGCGTCAGTTATCAGGATGCCGCGCTGGTGGAGCCGCTGGCCTGCGTGATCCGGGGCATCGACGAGTCCGGGCTGAGGTCCGGGGACACCGTCTCGGTGATGGGTCTGGGTCCCATCGGGCTGATGTTCGTGCGCATGGCCAGGGTGGCGGGCGCGCGGGTGATCGCCATCGGGCGCCGGCCGTCGCAATTGGAGAACGCGGCGCGCCTGGGCGCCGAAGAGGGCATTATTTCCGCGGACGATCCGGACGCCGTTCTCCAGCGCGTGCGCGACCTCACCGAGGGCCGCGGCGTGGACGTGTCCATCGAGGCCGTGGGCAAGCCGGAAGCGTGGGAGCTGGCCGCCAGAATCCTGCGCCGCGGCGGCGTGGTCAACTTCTTCGGCGGATGCCCCAGCGACACCCGCGTGTCCCTCGACACCCGTTTCCTGCACTATTCCGAGATCACCTGCACGGCCAGCTTCCACCATACGCCCCGCCAGATCCAGGCGGCGCTCGAAATGATCTGCCGTGGCGAGATCAGCTCGGGTCAATTCGTGAACGGCGTGGAGCCGCTGGCCAATCTGCTCGAAGTGATGCGCCACCTGACCAGTCACAACGGGCACATGAAGACGGCCATCATTCCGTAGGAAATGGCCTTGCAGTACCACAACACCCGATTCTCGGCTGCTTCGTACTACTACATCCGGGCATCTTCTCAGCCCGCGACGATTTCGGAGTGGGGCAGGCTTGGCCAGGGGCGAAGCCGCGCTGGTTTCCTTATCCGCGGACAAGGTCGGCATTGGTCCTATGCCCGTGGTCGAGCCTGCGTGGGGCTCTCAGCCCGGCCCCGCCCTGGCTCTGCTGCTTTGTGGGGCAGGATTATATCCTGCGCGCGGGTTTGTAACCCGCGCACGGCGCCGACCGAAATGGAAAGCTAGCGGCCATGCCTTCGCCAGCCATCGCGCCCGTCTCCTCGGCCGAATATCTGGCGCCCCGCGATTTCGTGCGCTCGCCGGCGGCGCTGGCGCGGCGTTGGGCCGTGCCCGAAGCCGAGCGCTACACCCGCTGGCTGGCCACCCACCATTACGAAAACTTCCACGTGGTGAGTTTCCTGCTGCCCAAACGCCTGCATCAGGACTTCTACAACGTCTACGGTTTCTGCCGCTGGGCCGACGATCTGGGCGACGAGATGGGCGACCCGCGGGAGAGCCTGCGCCTGCTCGCCTGGTGGCGCGAGGAATTGGACGCCATGTACGCCGGCCGCGCCACCCATCCCATATTCGTGGCGCTGGAAGGTACGGCCCGCCGTCACCGCCTGCCGCGCGAGCTGTTCGCCGACCTGATCCACGCCTTCGTCGAGGATCAGACGGTGACCCGCTACCGCACCTGGCCCGACGTCTTCGCCTACTGCCGCTACTCGGCCAATCCGGTGGGCCGCCTGGTGCTGCGCTTGTGCGGCTACGCCGACGAAAAGCGCGACCGCCTCTCCGACGCCACCTGCACCGCGCTGCAGCTCGCCAACTTCTGGCAGGACGTCACCGTCGATCTCGAAAAGGACCGCGTGTATCTGCCGCTGGAGCTGCTCGCGCGGCACGGTTATTCCGAGCGCGAGCTCTTCCAGAAGAAGCTCACGCCGGCGTTTGCCGCGGTGATGAAGGAGGCGGTGGGCGTGGCCCGAGAGCTGTTCCTCGAAGGCCTGCCGCTGGCGCGCACGGTGAACCGCCGCCTGGCGCTCGACCTCGAGCTATTCAGCCGGGGCGGCCTGCGGGTGCTGCGCAAGATCGAGCGGCAGCGTTACGACGTGCTGCGCAAGCGTCCCCGCGTCACCAAAGTGGAGCGAGTCGCGCTGCTGGTGGGCGCCGTCCTGCGCACCGCTCTCGCGCGAGCGGCATGAGCCCCGCCGTAGCCGCGTCGTACCGGCACTGCCGCCGCGTGGCGCGCACGCGGGCGCGCAATTTCTACTACTCGTTCCTGTTGCTCTCGCGCGCGCAAAAGGATGCCATGTGCGCCATCTACGCTTTCATGCGTTTCTGCGACGATCTCAGCGACGAGCAGGGCGGCTCGCGCGCGGCCATCGAGCGCTGGCGCGCCGAACTGGACGAGGCGCTGGCCGGCCGTCTTCCGCCGAACCCGCTCTGGCCGGCGTTTCACCATGCGGTGACGCGTTACAAGATTCCGCCCGAGTACTTCCACCAGATGATCGAAGGCGTCAGTTCCGATCTGGAGCCGCGCCGCATTGCCACCTTCGACGAGCTTTACCAGTACTGCTACAAGGTGGCCAGCGTGGTGGGCCTCACCATCATCCATATATTCGGTTTCGATTCTCCGCGCGCGCTGGAGCTGGCCGAAAAATGCGGCATCGCCTTCCAGTTGACCAACATCCTGCGCGACGTGCGCGAGGACGCCGAACTCGGGCGCGTGTATCTGCCGGCCGAGGATCTGGCGCGCTTCGGCGTGGACCCGGCGCGTCTCGAACACGACCAGCGCTTCGTCGAGCTGATGCGTTTCGAAGCCGCGCGCGCCCGCCGCCACTACGACGAATCCTGGCCGCTGCTCGATCTGATCCAGGCGCGCAGCCGTCCGTCGTTATGGGCGCTGATGCGCATCTACTCGCGCCTGCTCGAGCGCATCGAGCGCTCCGGGTATGACGTGCTTCGCCGCCGCATCAGCCTGCCGGCGTGGGAAAAGCTGAGCATCGTGGGGCGGGCACTGGCGCGGTAAGGTCCCTGGCAGTTTTCGGGAGGAGATCGGTGGAAAAAGAACCAAACGCCGGCCCGGGGCCGAGCGAGTATTTTGAATCGCGCGCGAAGGAATACCGCGAACGCTATGAGAGCATGCGCACCCTGGAGTGGCAAACCCTGCTGCAGACGTATGCAGGGTACGCCGCGATCGGGGTAGCTTTTCAAAAAGCGGATGACCGGTTCCATGACGCGTGGGTGTTTCGCTGCATTGCAGTGGGCGCTACGCTGGTTTTCACCGCCGCGATGCACTATCTGCACTACCGGATTGAAGAGCGGCTGATTACCTTCAACGAGAACCACAGGTATTACGTCAACGAGCTTCGCTGGCAAAGCTTCCGTGGGCAATGGGAGGATAAGTGCCCGGGAACGTCGAATCTGGGGCACCGATATTTCTGGACATACGCCACGCAAATGCTTGTCGGCACGTTGACCGCCACGGCGATGCTGGCTTACGAAAGCTTCCCGGCGACCCCGGTCCACGGCGACGCTGGATGGTGGCCTCAGTCAGCCGTTGTGATCTTCACCCTGCTGGTCGCGTTGCTCATGTGGATCGTCGAGCGAAAGCGCCTGGGCCGGCTGCTCACGCAGCTGAGCGCTCAGGCATCCGCCGCCGGCCACTTGATGACACCGGATCACGCGCCTTCAGGTGAGCGCAATCTGGTCTGGTACGCGAGCTATGGATCGAATCTCGCTCACCAGCGATTCCTCTGTTACATCCATGGGGGCACACCTGCCGGCTCGGGGAAGAGCAACCCCGGATGCCGGGACAAGACGCCGCCCCTGGACATAAGGCCGATCATTCTGAACTTCGAGCTGTTCTTCGCAGGCCATTCCAAACCATGGGGCGGCGCCGTGGCGTTCATCAGGCACGGGCAAGCCGATGCAAAGACTCTGGGGAGAATGTACCTGATCACGGCCGGGCAGTTTAACGATGTGGTGCTGCAGGAGAATAACCGGAAGGTTGATGGTTCCCGTCTGATTCCGTCGCTCGAAGAACTTGCCCGCGAGAAGGAACATGTATTGCCAGGCGTGAATGGATATGGCCGCCTGCTGGTCGCGGGCAACGAAGGAACCCATCCCATTGTCACTTTCACCAGCACGGAGACCGGCGATCTGTCCGCCGGGCCACCCGGCGAGCCCTACGTCAAAATCATCGCGGCTGGGCTGAAGGAGACGTACCCCCTCATGGAGGATCGCGAGATTGTCGAATACCTGTTGCGCGCCGAGGGCATAAGAGGCTGGATTCCAACCGATCAATTGGCAGAGTGGGTGGCGGAGTCGTAGCGCCTGGCGCTCCGCCGCATCGCCAGCATTGTGGGCCGCGCGCTGGCGCGGTGAGGCGGGTCACCCCGGAAACTCGGCCTCGATGATTGCGGCGATTTATTTCCGCAATGCCGGAGCTTCGACGCTGGCCGCACGCCACACGATGGCCGTGTCAATGCCAAAGTACGCGTGCACCAGAATATTACGAAAGGCCACGATCCGCGCCCACGGAACGGCGTCATGGCGGACCTGCAGATCGGCGGACACCCGCGACGCGGCTTCCCCGATCACCGCGAGCTTCTGAACAATGGCGCTCCGAACCATCTCGGATTCCTGAAAACCGGCCATCCCCCGATCCGCGACAAAGCTCGCGATGTGATCCGCCGCTTCCACAATGTCGCGCAGGTACAGTTCTTCACGCCGCATAGATACGGCGGGCTTCCTCGATTAGGGCCGCACGGATCAGCGGCTTGAGGCCATTTCTGGAAACGAGGTCTACTTTTCGGCCCAGCAGCCTCTCCAGATCGAGCATCAGGCCCGCATAGTCGAGAAGCCCGGTTTGCGCGTGCGGAAGAAAATCGACCAGCAGATCGATATCGCTGTCCGGCCGAGCCTGTCCGCGTGCGGCGGAGCCAAACACGGAAAGTTCCCGCACACCGTAACGCCGGCACAGTGCGGCAAGATCGTCTTTATCGACTTCGCTCCGCCCAATGACCATTGGCCTCTCCGCTCACTGGCTATTATCTCTCAACCCCGTCCCACCATCGCCTCCAGCCGTGCCGCCAGCGAGGCCAGCGCATCGGCGTGACCGGCCAGTTCGGTGCTCGCGGCGGCGCTCTGTTCGGCGTGCGCGGCGGTGCTCTGGGTCACCGAACTCATATCGTTCACCGCCCGGCCAATCTCGTGAATGCCCCGCGCCTGCTCTTCGCTGCTGACGGCGATGGCCTCGGAACGCTCGCGGATCTGTCCGGCGATCGCCTCCCTTTTCGTCATCGCCTCCCGCACGGCGTCCACTCTGGTTTGCCCTTCGCGTGCGCCGGCCACGCTGCTGTCAATCAGGTCCCCGGTCTTCTTCGCCGCCTCCGCGCAGCGCTGCGCCAGCGTCCGAACCTCGTCCGCCACCACCGCAAACCCCATGCCCGCCTCGCCCGCGCGCGCCGCTTCCACCGCCGCGTTCAGGGCGAGGATATTGGTCTGAAACGCGATTTCATCGATCACTCGCAGCACCTTCGCGATTTCCCCGCTGGATTGATTGATCGCCCCCATGGACCGGGCCATCTGCTCCGCGGCGGCCTTCGTGGTCTCGCCGATGGCAGCCACCTGCGCCAGCAGCTCGGCCGACTGGTGCGCCGCTTCGGTGTTCCGGCGGGTGATTGCCGTGATTTCCTCCGTCGCCGCCGAGGTCTCCTCGATGGAGGCCGCCTGTTGCGCCGCCGCGTGCGCCAGAGACTGGCTCGATACGGAGACTTGTTTCGCGGCGTCCGCAATGCTGGACGAACCGCCGGTCAGCTCATGCACCACGCCCCGCAGCCCGCGCGTCGTCTGCCGCACCAGCCAAAAGACGGCGAGCCCGGCCGCGATGGCCAGGCCGATCAATCCGGCGACGATCCCCCAAGCCCACTCCGTCACCACCCGCGCCCGCTCGACGCCCGCCTGCATCCAGGCGTGCTGGCGCTCGAGCAGCCCGTCGGCCGCCGCGGTCATGTTCCCTCCAATGGTCACCAGGTTAGCCGCATCGATGCGGATGGCCTCCTCCACCCGGCCCGCCAGAGACAAACGGTAGTTCTCCTCGTGGAACTCGGCGTAGATCCGTGCGTTATCCAGCAGCGTGTCCAGCAGCCGGCCCTCTTCGTCCGAGACCAGCAGGGGCCGGATCTCGGCGGCGTGTGCCCGCAGGCCGCTTAACCCCGTCAGGAACTGCTTTCGGGCGGCCGCCACCTTGTCGTCCAGTTTCATCGTGGAGAATAACAGAATCCCGCGCTCGCCGAGGCGCATGGTCAAAACGTCGCTCTTGGCCAAGGCAAACAGCTCCATTCTTCTCGCCGCGCGATTCGCCGCGGTGTCCAGCTCCCCGGACAGCCGCGACACGGCATCCAGACCGGCATACGCCAGCGCTCCCGCCACCAGCAACAAGCCCGCATACGCCACCGTCAACTTCCGACCTACAGTCATCGTGCCCCCCAAGGTGCTTATCGGCACGAACGGGACAAGCTTGAATGGACCTGCGGCGGCAGCCGCGTCATCGCTCGCTTACAATAAACACGGAGGCTCACCCATGATCGTGGAAGCGGCGCCGTCCCTCGCCAATGAAACCAATCCATGGCTCGCGGCGGCGGCAAGATTTGACGAGGCGGCCGAGCGGCTCGATCTCGACGAGGGCCTGCAGAAGGTGCTCCGCAACTCCGCCCTCGAGCTCACCGTGCACATCCCGGTGCTGCTCGACGACGGCCGCATCGAGCTGTTCACCGGCTACCGCGTGCAGCACTCCATCGCCCGCGGCCCGGCCAAGGGCGGCATTCGCTACGCCCCCGACGTCACGCTCGACGAAGTGCGCGCGCTGGCCGCCTGCATGACGTGGAAATGCGCCGTGGTGAACATCCCCTTCG
>CAYVPZ010000145.1:0-9214 GCA_964453955.1 uncultured Solibacteraceae bacterium
CGCCGATGTCGCTGTTCAGCTTGCCCTTGGTCTGCCCTTCGAACTGCGGCTGCGGGAGCTTCACGCTGATCACCGCGGTGAGGCCCTCGCGGACGTCGTCGCCGCTGAGGTTTTCCTTCTGGTCCCGGAACAGGCCGGAGCTCTTGCCGTATTTGTTGATGGTGCCGGTGAGCGCGGTGCGAAAACCGCTGAGGTGCGCGCCGCCGTCGACGGTGTTGATGTTGTTGGCGAAGCTGAACAGGCTCTCTGAATACGAGTCGTTGTACTGCAGCGCGATTTCGATGCTGAGCGTGCTGCCGTTGTCCATCACCCGGTCGCCTTCGAAGTAGATGGGCTTGTCGTGCAGCGTGGATTTGCCGCGGTTGAGGTGGCGAATGAACTCGGAGATGCCGCCGCTGTAATGAAACTCGGAGACCTTGGCGGGATCGGCGCGCTCGTCGGTGAGGACGATCTTCAGTCCCTTGTTGAGGAAGGCGAGCTCGCGAAGCCGCTGGGCCAGGGTGTCGAAGTTGAACTCCGTCACGTCCATGATGGTGCTGTCCGGCTTGAAGGTCACCTTGGTGCCGCGCTTGTGGCCCGCTTTGCCGGTCTGCTTCAGGGGAGCCTGCGGGATGCCGCGCTCGTAGTCCTGCTCCCAGGTGAACTTGTCGCGCCAGATCTCCAGTTGCAGCGTTTCCGAGAGAGCATTCACGCAACTGACGCCCACGCCGTGCAAACCGCCGGAGACCTTGTAGGAGTTGGAATCGAACTTGCCGCCGGCGTGCAGCTTGGTCATCACCACTTCCGCCGCCGAGACGCCGGAATCGTGCATGTCCACGGGAATGCCGCGGCCGTTGTCGATCACCGTGACCGAGTTATCGCTGTGGATGGTGACGCTCACCTCGGTGCAGTACCCGGCCAGATGTTCGTCCACCGCATTGTCCACCACCTCATAGACAAGGTGATGCAGACCCGATTCGGTTGTCGAGCCGATATACATCGCCGGGCGCAGGCGCACCGCTTCCAGTCCTTCCAGCACCTTGATGGAACTGGAATCGTACACGCCGCCCGGAGGAGTCATCCCACCCGTGCCACTCATATCATTTGTTGCCATAGTTACTCTGGTTGCTTCAGATGCGCATCGGCATGACCACATACCGATAGCTCGATCCTTCCGCAGCAGCGGGCCGCAGCTCGCCGGCGCTGTTGGGATCCCGAACAAGGAAAGTCACCTGCTCGTCCGAGACCACTCGCAGGAAGTCGAGCATGTACGTCGCGTTGAAACCGATTTCCATGACCTCGCCGGTGTACTCGACACCGAGCGTCTCTTCGCTCTCGCCGGTGTCGGAGAGGGACGAATGAATGCTCAGCTCGGCGGGCGAGAACTTTACGCGGACCGCTTTGCTGCGCTCATCGGAGAACTGTGAAACGCGCTCCACGGCGCCGCGAAACTCATCACGGTTGAGCTGGATGGCGTGCGGATGTTCCTTCGGCAGCACTCGTTCGAAGTCCGGAAAGTTGCCGGTGAGTTTGCGGCTGAGCAACAGCCGTTCGCCAAGACGGAAGAAGAGATGGTTGTCGTCACCGGAGAACTGAACGGTGTCATCGGCTCCCGCTTCCGCCGCCAGCTTGAGAACCTCGCCCATGGCCTTACGCGGCATCAGCGCCCGATACTGCCCCACAATGGACGGCAAATCGAGAGCCGTCTCCACCATCGCCAGACGATGACCATCTGTCGCCACCAGAACAACTCCCGTGGGTTTCAGCAGCAACAGTGCGCCATTCAGCGTAAACCGCGACTCCTCCATGGAGATAGCGAAGATGGTACGCGCAATCATGCTTGCCAGCATCTTCACCGGCAGGTCCGCAATTGCTTCCGGCATCACCGGAAGTTCCGGAAAGCTCTCCCGCGACATCCCGGCAATCCGCGTGCGCGAGCGGCCGCTGGTCAGACTGGCCCAATGATTCTCCTGCAGCTTTACATCAATGTCCGCGTCCGGAAGCAACCGGACGTAATCGAGGAGCTTCTTGGCGGGAATGGTTCCCGCCCCCTGCTTTTTCACGCGGGCCGGACAGGAGGAGCGAACACCCAGCTCAAGGTCAGTCGAGGTCAACTGAATACGGCCATCCAACGCTTCCACCAGCACGTTGGAGAGGATCGGAATGGTGGTCTTCTTCTCCACCACCCCCTGAGACAGGTTCAGTTCACGAACCAGATCAGCCTTGCTTACAGTGAACTCCATGGTTGGCTCCGTGCCGCTCTGAGTACTCCTACGGACCCTTCAAATACATACTGGATTAGAACAGTAGTCATAGGGTCTGTGGATTCGTTGATTTCTCTCTAAATTATACAAAAACCAGTCAGTTCCCGCTACTGTTCCACTGTGGAAAGCGGTGTGGGAGTGGTGGGTGAGTGAAGCGCCCGGCGGTTGTTCCACAATGGCCCACAGCCAAAATCGGCACCCACAGCCGGCCAGAATCAGCATCATCAATGGAATGAATCACTTATGCTGTGTAACAGGCTGTTTAAATCCTGATTCTTATGGCGCAGGTCCTCAATCTTGTGAACCGAGTGCAAAACGGTAGTGTGGTGCTTTCCGCCGAACGCCCGGCCGATTTCAGGAAGAGAGGACGGGGTCAGCTCCTTGATCAGGTACATGGCGATCTGCCGGGGATAGGCGATGTCCTGAACGTTCGTCTTCTGCTTGAGCTGCGCAGGCTGCAGATTGAACTTGTCGGCCACGGCGCGGATGATGGAGTCCATGCTGATGCGGCGCTCGGTACCGGCGCTAAGATGCTTCAACGCCTGCTGGGCCATGGCCATGGTGATGGGGCTGCCGGTTACCGATGAGTAGGCGATCAGTTTCACCAGAGACCCTTCCAGCTCGCGGACATTCGATTTCGTCCGCGTAGCGATGAAAATGCGCACATCCTCGGGCAGCTTCACTCCTTCACTCTCTGCTTTCTTATCCAGGATCGCCATCTTGGTTTCCAGATCGGGAGGTTGCACATCCACCATCAAACCCCATTCGAACCGTGAGCGCAGACGGTCCACCAACCCGGTGACGCTCTTGGGCGGAGAATCGCTGGAAATCACAATCTGCTTCTGATGCTCGTACAGCTCGTTGAAGGTGTGAAAGAACTCCTCCTGGGTGCGCTCCTTGTTTCCGAGGATCTGGATGTCGTCCACCAGCAGCACGTCGGCCGAGCGGTAGTAGGTGTGAAACGTCTGCATGCGGTCGAGCTTGATACAGTTGATCATCTCGTTCATGAAGCGTTCACTTGAGGTGTACACCACCTTGATCTTCGTGTAGCGGTTATTGAGCTCCCGGCCGATGGCATGCATGAGATGCGTCTTGCCCATGCCGGCGCCGCCGTAGATGAACAGCGGGTTGTAGGTTTTCGAGGGCACCGTGGCCACTGCCCGCGCGGCCGCGTGGGCGAACTGGTTGCAGGAACCGACCACGAAAGTGTCGAACGTGAAGCGTGGGTTCAGACTCACCGAAGGGGCAAATGAGACGCCACCTGGCGGGTTCAGTTCGAGGCCGCGGGGGGCCGTATCCTGTCGCGCCGACTCCAGTTCGTAGATGACCTGGGTGAAGGGGAGCCCCAGTTCGCGTATTGCCGTCCAGATCTCACCCGAATACTCCTGTTGCAGCCACACCCTGGTCACCTCGTCGGGGACCGCTATGCGCATTGTGGAACCCTCCGATGCACACCATGAGGTCCGTGACAACCAGTTCTGAAAGGCCTCCGCTGTCAGTTGTTGAGCCAGTCGAGCTTTGACTTGTTCCCATGAGTTCATTTCTTTGTCCGCACGCACTTTTTCCACAAGATTCCCACACGTGTGGAAATCTACCCTTCCATCAAATCGGGCTGTTTGCCGATGGTGTTCTATTGATGGCGACTGGCCCTCCGCAGGCAGTCACCCCGTAAGCGGAGTTTCAGCATAGCACACCTGCCAATTACGGCAACCATGAACTTCCATTTTCTGTAACCCTCTTGTAATCAGGTAAATGCCGAGAACACGAACACCACGAAATGTAACCGCCGGTTGGCGGGCCGGAGGGCGGCCGAATCTTGACAGTTCGGTTTCGGCCACGCGAGAATGGAGAGGACAAGCGGGAGTAACTCAGTTGGTAGAGTGCAACCTTGCCAAGGTTGATGTCGCCGGTTCGAATCCGGTCTCCCGCTCCATCCCACCCGCATAAACTCTGCTCCGGAGGCCCGCATGCGGATTCGTCTTTCCCTTCCGATATTGCCGCTGTTCATGCTGGCGCCGGCCGCCGTTCCGCAAGCCCCGCCGGATCAGGTGGTGATTCAGGCGGGCACCCATGTGGTCCTGGTGAACGTGGTGGCGAAGGACAAGCACGGGAAGCCGGTTGCCGACCTGCGCCGCGACGATTTCGTGCTGCGGGACAATGGCCAGGAACAAAAGATCGCGCTCTTTGCGCTGGAGGAGGCTGGCGGAACCGCCAGCACCGCAGTTTCGAGTTTGCCGGCGCCCCGGTTGACGTTCACCAACCGGCCAGGGCCGGGTATAGCCGCCGTGACCGTATTTCTGTTCGATGAACTGAATACGCAGCTCACCGATCAGCAGCTTGCCAAACAGGACTTCCTCCACTACTTGCGGGGCTTGCCGGCGGACAGTCGGGTGGCCGTTTTTGCGCTGGGCGATTCGCTGACACTGCTGCACGATTTTTCGCAGGACATGGCTTCGCTTCTGGCGGCTCTCGCGAAGCACTCCAGCCGCGTGAATCCCGAACTGGCGGCCTCTACCGCGCCGCCGGCCTCTTCCAATTCGCTAACCGGCGACCAGACCACCACCGTGCAGTGGGACAGCTTCCTGCAGTCGGGGGCGCAGCCCTATATCGATTACGCCGAGACCGTGCGCGCCACCCGCACCGCGGCGGCGCTCCAGACCATCGCCGGACACCTGCAGGGCATCCCCGGCCGCAAGACGCTGATCTGGATTTCGGGCGGGTTCCCGATTCAACTGGGCTTGCGCAACAGCGTGGACAGCATGGCGCAAAGCAACTCGAACAATCGGCCATCGAGCGGGCAGGGCCGGCCGGGCGGCGGTAGGGGAGGCAGCGGTGGTGGTGGCGGCGGAAAATCGGGCGGCAACACCAAGGCCAGTTCATCTCCGGCGAGCACGTCCGCGGCGGGTGCGAGTACGATGCCTTCGGAGTTGCCGGGCGTGGGCGAATCCTTCGAGAACGAGGTGGCGCGCGCCATTCGCGCCTTGAATGAAGCCGACGTCGCGGTGTACCCGGTAAACGCGCGGGGCGTTACGGTGGCTTCGGCGTACGAGGCCGACCGCAGTTCCCTCGGGAAACGCAGCAAGCCGCCCAAGGCCGTCAACGGGCCCGATTTCGACTACGAAACTCTGGAAAGCCTGGCGGAGGAAACCGGTGGCCGCGCGTTCCAGCACATCAACGACCTGGGCTCCGCCATTCAGGAGGCGGCCAGCGACGCGCGGGTGAGTTATTCGCTGGCGTTCGCTCCCGCGGAGGGCAGTCTCGATGGCTCATACCACCGGCTGGAGGTGACCGTCGAGCGGCCGGGGGTGAAGCTGCGCTACCGCCCCGGTTATGTAGCAGCGCGGGCCAGGGCTGTGGCTCCTTCGCTGGCCGAGGCGGTCGCCAGTCCGGTGGCGCTGGCCGGCATCGGCTTCACTGTGCATCTGGATCCGGTGGAGGGAGGGTATCAGGCATCGCTGACACTCGACCCCCGCAACATCACGCTGCAGCCCGCCGACGGGGAATGGACCGGCTCGCTGCAGTTTCTGGTGGTGGTGGGCAAGGTGGAGCAGCTCACCACCATCCCGCTGAGTTTCAGCGAAGCGAAGTTCCGGCAGATTCAGGATAAGGGTCTGGTGCTGGGCGCGCGCGTGAAAACGCCGCCGGGGACCAGGGGGTTCAGCGTGGGATTCCGCGACGTGCCATCGGGCATGGTGGGGACCTTGCACGTGCCGCTGTAGAGCAGCCACCCGTTATACTTGAGAGAACCCGTGAATTCGAAGCCGGCCCACGTCGTCGCCATTTACCCAGGCTCGTTCGACCCAATCACCAACGGCCATCTGGACCTCATTGCGCGCGGGTCGAAACTGGTGGACCGGCTCATTGTGGCCGTGCTGCAGAACTCGGAAAAGCAGCCCCTGTTCACGGTGGAAGAGCGGATGGAGATGCTGTGCGAAGCGGTGGCCGGGTATGCCAACGTGGAGGTCAGCTCGTTCGGCGGGTTGCTGGTGGACTTCGCGGCCGAGCGCAACGCCCATTTGATCCTGCGCGGCATCCGGGCCATCTCCGATTATGAATTCGAGCTGCAGATGGCGCTCATGAACCGGCGGCTGCGGCCCGACGTGGAGACGGTATTTCTGATGGCCGGCGAGGCCCACTCCTTCCTCAGCTCGCGTCTGGTGAAGGACGTGTTCCGGCTGGGCGGCAACATCTCCGGTCTGGTTCCGGCCAGCGTGGAGAGACGTTTGAAGGAGAGAATAACCGTAGAGGAGAATTGAGGATTTCGTCATGCAGGCAACCATAGCGGCAACAAAAGCACTGGCAGACCGGATCGCGCTGATCAGCGAATCTTCCACCATGAAGGTGGCGGCCGACGCCGACCGCCTGCGCCGGGAAGGCGTGGACGTGGTGGACTTCGGCGCGGGCGAACCCGATTTTCCGACCCCCGACAACATCAAGGCCGCGGCCGTTCGCGCGCTGGACGCGAACTTCACAAAGTACACCGCGGCCGGCGGAACCGTGGAGCTGAAGAAGGCCATCTGCGATCGCCACCGCGTGGATTACGGAACCGCGTACGAGCCCAGAGAATGCATTGTCACGGTGGGCGGCAAGCACGCCATTTTCAACATCACCCAGGCGCTGCTGAATCCGGGCGACGAGGTGATCATCCCGGTGCCCTACTGGGTCACTTATAAGGATGTGGTCAACTACGCCGGCGGACGCTGCGTGTTCGTGCCGACCGACGAAGCCAGCGGCTTTACCTTCACCGCCGCCGACCTTGCGCCCCACATCACCGCCAGAACGAAGCTCATCATCATCAACTCGCCGGGGAACCCCAGCGGCGGCGTGCTCAGCCGCGAGGAGTTCGAACGCATCTACCAGCTTGCGGCCAGCCGGGGCGTCTGGCTGATGACCGACGAATGCTATTGCCGGTTCCTCTACGAGGCGGCGGATCAGCCGTATTCCATCGCCGCGCTGCCGGGCGCGAAGGACAACGTGCTGGTGGCGGGTTCGCTGTCCAAGACGTACTCCATGACCGGCTGGCGCATCGGCTTTGCGCTGGCGCCCGCGCCGGTGATCTCCGCCATGTCGAAGCTGCAGAGCCACAGCACATCGAATCCGACCTCCATCGCGCAGAAGGCCGCCGTCGAAGCGCTCACGGGGCCGCAGGATTCGGTGGATGTGATGCTGGCCGAATACCGCCGCCGCCGCGATTTCGTGATCGAGCGGCTGCGGGCCATTCCCGGCGTGCGCATCGCCGTGCCGAAGGGCGCGTTCTACGCGTACCCCAACATCTCCGTGGCGTTTCGCAAGGGGATCGGCTCCGCGCTCGATTTCTCCGAGAGGCTGCTGGCGGAAGCGCACGTGGCGGTGGTGCCGGGCGAGGCCTTCGGGACCAGCGAGCACGTTCGCATCTCCTACGCGACCTCGATGGAAGAGCTGGGCCGCGGGCTGCATCGCATCGACACGTTCGTACGGGAGTATTCGGCGGCGTAGGGCCTCAGCCGATGCCCAGTTCGTCGGCTTTCTCGAGCGGCGTGCCGCAGCGGCGGCAGATGAGCGCCGCGCAGTAGCCACACACCAGCGGATCGTTGACGGGCGCGTCACACGCGGGACAATAGTATTCGGTGGTTTCGGTTTCGCTCACGCATGAACTCGCTACTCTCAAACCTACACGATCCGCGCTGCTGCCGTGTCTGGCCGCCGCGGCGTGCCTGCTGCTGGCGTCCTGCGGCTCGAACACAGGGCCCCGGCGGCCGGTCCTCGGGGAAGCTTTTACCGGGCCGATGACCGCGCACATCCGCCAGGAAATCAGTCCAAAATCCGCGGTTGTTGCCACCCTCGCGCATGGCGACAAGGTGGCCATTCTGGAGCAGAGGCGCATCTTCGCGCGGGTGCGCACCGCGGACGGGCACGAAGGCTGGATCGACGTGCGGCAGCTCATGACGAAGGAGCAGATGGACCAGCTGCGCGCTTTCACCGAACAGGCCGACGCGCTCACCTCGCAGGGTGCGGCGGTCTCCTACGATCCGGTGAATATGCACACGGCTCCCGATCGCAACAGTCCTTCCTTCTTCCAGTTCCGCGAGGGCACGCGGGTGGACGTGCTGGCGCACAAGCTGGCGCCGAGGCTGCCGCGCGGGGCCGAGCCGCCCACGCACCTGCTTGCCCGGCCAAAGATCGAGAGAAGGAAGCCGCAAAGCGACGACGCAGAAGGCCGGCTCCGCGTCCGCCCGCCCGCCGCCCCCGCGCCGGGGCTTCCCGCCAACTGGCAGGAGATGTCGAAGACTGGTGAAACTGAAGACGCCGGCGCCGCCGCGAAGCCGGCGCCCGAAGAGCCGCCCGCGCCGATGGAGGACTGGACCCTGGTGCGCACCAAAGACGGCGCTGCCGGATGGGTGCTCACCCGCATGCTGGAGATGGCCATTCCGGACGACGTGGCGCAGTATTCCGAAGGCCATCGCATCGCCGCGTATTTCGCCATGGGGGAGGTGCATGACGGCGACAAAATAAAGTACGACTGGCTGTGGACCACGCAATCGCAAACCGACGTTTCCTACGATTTCGACAGCTTCCGTTATTTCGTCTGGAGCCTGCGGCATCATCGCTACGAAACCGGATACATCCAGCGGAACGTGATCGGGTACTATCCGGTGAATGTGACGCCGGGCGCGCAGCCGGGGTTCAGCATCATTCTGCAGAACGACGATGGCAAGCTGTATCGCAACAACTTCGTTCTTCAGGGATACCGGGTGCACCTGGCCAGCAAACAGCCGTGGACGCCGCCGGCGATCGGCGCGGTCACCCTGCAATCGCCGGTGTCGCCGCAGTCCGAGCCGCAGGCGGGGAAGCCCGGTCTGCTGGAACGTATGCGCGCGAAGGTACGCGGCTGGCTGAAGTAGAGGCCGGGGAGCAAAAGGAGTAAGGGGAGTAAAAGAAGTAAAGGAATAAAAGGAGTGGGAGCATGGTGGGACACTGGCCCATCTACTCCC